>JAZKID010000030.1:12259-12722 GCA_040385045.1 Pseudomonadota bacterium
CGGCTGGTCGTCGATCATTATCGGCAGCACGGCGGGCACCGGCGCGATGGCGGTGAATGCCATAACTTGGGATGATCCACTGACTTTACGATCGTCTACGGGAGTCATCACGATCGCGGGCATACAGAGCATGGGCGCGAACGACCTGACCGTCCAAACAAGTGGCGATCCGGTGATCAGCGCCGCGCTGACCGGCAGCGGCGTGCTGACAATTCAGCCAACCGCCGTCAATACAACCATCGGTCTTGCCGGTGGCGCGGGTACACTCAATCTGTCGGCTGCCGAACTTACGCAGATCACCGACGGCTGGTCATCGATCATTGTCGGCAGCACGGCCGGCACCGGCGCGATGGCGGTGAACGCCAAAACCTGGAGCGACCCGCTCACCTTGAGAAGCAATACCGGCGTGATAACACTAGCCGGTGCGCAGGCAATGGGCGCAAACGACCTGAATATCCAAACC
>JAZKID010000030.1:12732-32382 GCA_040385045.1 Pseudomonadota bacterium
CCTGGTGATCGGCGCCAACCTGACCGGCACCGGCGCGCTCAATATCCGACCGACCACAGCATCCACCACGATGGGCCTCGCCGGTGGCGCTGGTACATTGGGTTTAACGGCGGCTGAGCTTGCCTTCATCCAGTCCGGCTTCAGCGGCATTACCCTTGGCCGCAATGATGGCGCAGGACTTATGACGGTGAACGCCTACGCCGCATGGAACGCGCCGCTGACTTTATTAAACGGTAGTGCAAACATCTCTTTCGCGGGCAGCCAGACACTGTCTGCGAACAATTCGCTGACGGTTGCGCCGACCAGCGGCACGATCCAGACAACGGGGGCCGCCACCCTCACTACCAGCGGCACTGGCAACATTACATTATCCGGTCCAGTCGCGCTCGGCGCTGCCACGGCGGTAACGACAGGTTCGGCCGGCGCCGTCAATTTTGGCGGCACGATCAACGGCAACTTTAACCTCACCGGTAATACGGGCACTTACAGCTTCGCCTCGGCGCTTGGCGGCACGACGCCGTTGAGCGCTGTATCGCTGACATCTGTGAATAGCCTCACACTGCCTTCGATCAATGCGGCAAGTATTTTGGCGCGCACCACCGGTGCATCGGCGGATATTATCATCCCAACAGGCAAGGTGCTCACTGCATCGGGGGCGGGCACACCGCTGACGGTTGCAGCCGCCGGAGACTTTATAAATGACTCCGGTAACGGAGCTTTAGTTGCAAACAGTGGGCGCTGGCTGGTTTATTCCAGCGATCCTGCGAATGATACAACCGGCGCGTTGAACAATGCTTTCCGCCGTTTCACCTGCGCTTATGGCGGCTCGTGCCCCACGCTCGGTAGCGGCAACGGTTTACTTTACACGACGACTCCGTTGCTGACCGCAACACCGAATGCTCTGACTTCGGTCACTTACGGCAATGCCGCGCCATCGTTAAGCGGCTACGCTTATACGCTTACGGGTTATCTCGACTCCGATATCGAAACAGTAACGGGTTCGTTGACGGGGAGTACGACCTACACGCAAGGTAGCGATGTCGGCTCATTTAATGTCAATTACACGAGCGGCACATTATCCTCGCCGATGGGTTACGGCTTCACTTACGCAAACAACGCCTCTGCCATCACAGTGGTAGCCAGAACTTTGACCGCCGCATTAACCGGCGTCGTTTCCAGAATTTACGACGCCACAGTCGATGCAAGCCTAGTTTCGGGTAATTACACATTAAGCAATATTTACAGTGCGGATGACGTCACCCTGAACAACTCGGCATCAGGAAGTTACGACACGAAATCCGTCGGAACTGGCAAAACTGTTTCCGTAAGTGGTCTCAGTTTAAGCGGGGCAAAAGCTGGCAACTATACGCTAGCGTCGACTTCCATTAACGGCGCTGTCGGCACGATCGCAGCCAAACAGCTTACGGCTACGGTGATAGCGGACAATAAAGTCTATGACCGCACGACGGTAGCCGCAGGTACAGTCGGTTCGCTCATCGGTGTGTTCGGCGGTGATACGGTGAGCTTCACCGGTACCGACGCCTACACCTTCGCCGACAAGAATGTTGGCACGGGTAAAACAGTGACGGCAGCCGGACTGTCGCTGACGGGTTCGGACGCTTCCAACTATTCTCTTGCAACACTGACGGGCACTGCAGACATCACCGCGAAGAACCTCACCATTTTCGGTGTCACCGCCTCCAATAAAGTTTACGACCGCACACTCAACGCCTCTCTGAACACGGCAGGAGACAGCCTTTTGGGCGTGATCGCGGGTGATACTGTCACGTTGGATAATTCGGGCGCCTCCGGCAGCTTCGCCGACAAAAATGTTGGAACGGGTAAAGCTGTAGTCGCTTCCGGATTCAGCATTGCGGGTGCCGACAGTGCTAATTATTCATTGGACCAGCCATCATCGTTGACTGCAGACATTACGGCCAAGCAACTTACAGCCACGGTGACAGCGAACAACAAAGAATATGACCGCATGACCACCGCAACCGGTTCGACCGGCGCGTTGGTCGGCATCATAGCTGGCGACACGGTCACCTTCACAGGCACGGATAGCTATAGTTTCGCCGACAAGAATGTCGGCACAGGCAAGGTTGTGACGGAAACCGGCCTGTCGCTTGCTGGTGCGGATGCAGGCAATTATGAGCTGGGTGTTCTTGCTGGGTCCGCCGACATTACGGCGAAAGCGATTTCCATTTCCGGCGTGATCGCATCCAATAAAGTTTACGACCGCACAACTACGGCTTCGCTGAACACTGCAGGTGAAAATCTTGTCGACGTCATTTCCGGTGACGCAGTCACGCTGAGCCATGCAGGAGCGTCGGCGAGCTTCGCAGACAAAAATATCGGCACGAGCAAAGCGGTGACGGCGACAGGCTTTAGTATTTCCGGTGCTGACGCTTCCAACTATGAGCTCAGCCAACCATCGTCGCTTACAGCTGACATCACGGCAAAACAGCTGACGGCTGCGGTAACAGCAAACAATAAGGTCTACGACGGCACGACGGCAGCGACAGGCTCGATAGGATCGCTCGTCGGCATCATAAGCGGCGATACGGTCAGCTTTACTGGGACGGATACTTACAGCTTCGCTGACAAGAATGTAGGCGTGGCTAAGGTCGTCACTGAAACTGGCCTAAGTCTGGCGGGCGCTGATGCTGCAAACTATGCGCTGGCTACGTTGACAGGGACGGCCAACATCACGGCAAAAGGAATTTCCATCACCGGCGTCAGCGCTGTTGATAAAATTTACGATCGCGCGATGCTTGCGGGCCTGAACACGGCGGATGAGAGCCTGACAGGCGTGTTTTCGGGCGATACGGTAACACTGGATAATACCAACGCTGTGGCCAGTTTCGCCGACAAGAATGTCGGCGCTGGCAAAACGGTAACAGCCTCCGGTTTCAGCATCTTCGGTGCTGACAGCGCTAACTATGCGCTGAGCCAGCCGTCTTCACTGACAGCAGACATCCCGGTCAAGCAGCTAACAGCGACCGTAACGGCGGACAATAAAGTATATGACCGCACCACGGCTGCCACCGGCTCGACCGGCCCGTTGATTGGCATCATTATGGGCGATACAGTGCACTTCACGGGCACGGATACTTACACCTTCGCTGACAGGGATGCCGGTACCGGCAAAGTCGTGACGGAAAGCGGCCTGTCCCTTGCGGGCGCGGATGCTGCAAACTATGCGCTGGCCACGTTGACAGGGACGGCCAACATCACGGCAAAAGGAATTTCCATCACCGGTGTCAGCGCTGTTGATAAAATTTACGATCGCGCGACGACTGCAGCGCTTAATACAGCAACTGAGGATCTGGTCGGCGTCATTTCCGGCGACACAGTGGCGTTGAGCCACGCAGGTGCTTCTGCCACCTTCGCTGACAAGAATGTTGGTACGAATAAAAGTGTAACGGCCTCCGGTTTTACGATCTCTGGTGCCGATGCTTCGAACTACGCGCTTAGCCAGCCGTCATCGCTGACGGCGGATATCACCGCTAAACAACTTACTGCATCTGTTACGGGCAATAACAAGATTTATGATCGCACGACGGCAGCCACGGGCTCGATCAGTTCGCTTGCTGGAATCATTTCGGGCGACATGGTCAATCTGTCGGGCAGTGCAACTTACAGCTTTGCCGACAAGAATATCGGAACCGGCAAAACGGTAACGGCGAGCGGCGTATCGTTAGCGGGCGGCGACGCTGCCAACTATTCACTTGCCACTTTGACCGGCACGGCAGATATCACAGTCAAAAATCTTTCCATCTCCGGCGTAATTGCGAATGACAAAGTCTATGATCAGACGCTGTTCGCATCATTGAACACGTCGGGCGCAGGCCTTGGTGGTATTATAGTCGGCGACACGGTCATTCTGAGTGATGTCGGGACATCCGGCGGCTTCACCGACAAAAATGTTGGCACTGCAAAGGGTGTAACAGTGATCGGCTTTACCATCTCCGGCGCCGATGCTTCTAATTATTCGGTCAGCCAGCCTTCATCGCTGACGGCAAACATTACGCCAAAAAGCGTGAGCGCAATCGTCACTGCAGATAACAAAATCTATGATCGCACGACGGCCGCGACCGGTTCTACCGGATCATTAATGGGCATTATACTTGGCGACACAGTCAGTTTCGCCGGCACGGATAGCTATAGTTTCGCCGACAAGAATGTTGGCACGGGCAAGGTTGTGAGCGTAACGGGTTTATCTCTTACAGGCGCTGACACAGGTAATTATACGCTTGGCGCATTAAACGGTTCCGCCGACATCACGGCGAAAACTCTCGCTATCAACGGCGTGGTTGCGAACAGCAAGGTTTATGACGGCAACACGTCTCTTCTTCTGGATACATCGGGAGCAGGGCTCGCGGGTCTGGTTTCGGGTGACGCAGTGGTGCTAAGCGCTTTTTCCTCATCGGGCAGTTTCTCTGACAGGAATGTCGGCACAGGCAAAAACGTCAATGCTTCCGGCTTTGCCATATCCGGCGCCGATAGTGGTAACTATGCGCTTAGCCAGCCGTCCGGCTTGACTGCAAACATTACGCCGAGACAGCTGACCGCGGCCGTCACGGCCAATAACAAGGTTTATGACGGCGGCACAGTTGCTACTGGGTCAACAGGTTCACTTACCGGTATCATCAGCGGCGACACAATCAGCTTTGCAGGTACTGATAGCTATAGTTTTGTCGACAAGAATGTCGGCACGGGCAAAGTGGTGACGGAGACGGGCCTGTCCCTCGTTGGTGCAGACGCTGGCAATTACGTGCTTGGCACGCTGACCGGTTCCGCTAGCATCACACCGAAAAACCTTTCCATCAGCGGCGTGAGCGCGGACAGCAAAGTTTATGACCGCACGCTGGTCGCAAACTTGACAACTGCGGGCAGCAGTCTGGTCGGCGCCGTCTCCGGCGATGCGGTGACATTAAACGGCGCTTCCGCTTCTGGCAGCTTTGCTGACATCAATGTAGGTGTAGGTAAGGCTGTGACGGCGACCGGCTTCAACATCTCCGGCGCCGACAGCGGCAATTATACGCTTACCCAGCCGGTTGCATTGACGGCCAGCATCACGCCGAAAAGTTTGACTGTGACCGCCGACAATAAAACCAAAGGCTATGGCAGCAGCGACCCCGCATTGACCTACACCTATAATGGCCTTGTTAGCGGCGATAGCGCAGCTACTTTTACAGGAGCGCTATCCCGCGCAGCTGGTGAAAATGCGGGTACTTACATAATCGGCCGCAACACGCTGGCCGCGGGCGGGAATTATACGATCAGCACGTTCAACAACGGCGTCTTCACGGTCAACCAGTCCGCTAACCTCATCGTTACCGTGAACAACAAGAGCCGGATTTATGGCAATGCCAACCCCGTCTTCGACCTCAGCTTCTCCGGCCTCGTGAATGGCGACCAGAGCAGCATCTTCGTAGGCTACACGCTGGCCACCAGCGCGCAGGCTGGCAGCGATGTCGGTAATTACACAATCAGCTTGACCGGCGGCTCTGCCGGCAATTACGACGTGACACGCATCAACGGAACTTTGACGGTCACGCCAGCCCTGCTGCTCGTGACGGCGAATAACGGCTCGCGCTTCCAGGGGCAGGCGAACCCGGCCTTTTCGGCTGGTATCACCGGCTTTAAGAACGGCGAAGATGTTTCGATCGTCAGCGGCCTGACACTCTCCAGCCCAGCCAATGCAAGCTCGGCTGCCGGAACTTATGCCATCGTCCCGGCAAATGCGGCTGTGCCTAACTACAATTTGAGCTACGCTAACGGTAGCCTGACCGTAGAGGCCCTGACGCCTGCAGCGGTCCCGACAACCGTGCTTCATATTAATGTGGCGCCGCCGGTTACCTTTGCCGCCACCCCGGCATTTACACCAAGCGCTCCGGCGCCAGCACCTACGCCGCAACCACAGAGCAATGGCAATTCCAGCCCTTCAACTGAAAGCAATCAGGCGCCGGCACCGTCGTCTTCGGAGGAGCAGCCATCATCTGGCGATAGCAATTCCTCACCGGATGACGAAAAAGATAAAAAGAAAAAACACGTCATGCGCAAAGTGACGACCGAGCAGGATTACACCGGCTCTATCAGACAACAAACGTCTGAGCTTCTTCCGGCCATTTCAAAATGGGTGCGCCCGGTTCTTCATTATCTTTCTAACATGTAGGCTGGATCAATTTTTTTGCCTGCAAGAATCTGGCCGCTCAGCAGCTGTGCAGCGAGGGCGCTGAAGGTAATACCGTTGCCGCCATAGCCATAAGCTGCATAGACGTTAGAATAATCCGGCACGTTGCCGATCAGGGGCAGGGAATCTTCAGTCGTGCCGAAAAAAGCGCACCAGGCATATTGGGCCGTTGTATCGGCATGGGGCAAAAGTTCTTGGAGCTTGTTTTGCAATGCGAGTGTTTTTTCAGGTAGCAGCACATCACGTTTGTCTGCATCCGAAATTTCTTCATCTTCGCCGCCGATGATGATTTCGTTCTTGGTTGTCGTGCGCATGTAGAAATACGGATCGGCAGATTCCCAGACGAGGTCCTTTTCATGCCACGGTGCCTGAGACATTTGCGGCACGGTACAGATCGCCCATGTCGAGACAATTTCATGCTGCGCCGTTTTCACAAAAGGCGGCATTTCATAACCGCTTGCGAGAATTAAAGTGTCGGCGATAATTTCAAGGCCGGTTTCTTCTATCCTGATATGTACTTTGTGGTTTTCAAAATCGAAACTGCCAGCATTGGCAGGAGACAGAACCAGCGCGCCTCTTTGCGTCGCAGTATTCAGAAGCCCGCGCGCGAGCAGAACAGGATCTGCTTCCGCGTTCGCGGCTGAATGAATAGCGGCGCGGCCGTCAAAACCGTAATTTTCTGCGACAGCTTTCTTGTCAAGCCACTGGCATGGAAAGCTTGCCTGCTCGCGCAGTTTGAACTCGTCATGCAGTTGCGTGCTGTTGAGCTTGTTGCCTTCAAGGTAAAGCGTCTTGCGCGGCGCAAAGTCGCAGGCGATGCCAAGCTTTGCGACAAGTTGGCTGATATAATCGACGGATGCGAAAGATTGTCTGTAAACCTTGAGCGCTTTCTCGAGCCCGATATAATCTGCAAGCTCGACAAGCGGCGCATCGATTTCCCATTGCAGCAGGGATGTGCTGGCCATCGTGCTCGCCGTTTGCGGATGATGGCGATCGACAACAACAACTTTTTTATCCGTCCTCGAAAAAATTTCGGCAAGAAACGCACCTGTAATGCCCGCACCGATAATCAGAATATCCGTTGTCAGCGAGCCGATGATTTTTTCAGGATGAACGGTGCAGGAAAAGCCGTCTTTCGTCCAGGGTGTTTCGCCCTTTCGCAAATCGCTTAAAGTATTTTCCAAAATTCAAAACTTTCTCAATGCTTATAACTACAACGCATGCGCGCAAAATGTGTTCAGTGGCGCGAAATAAATTTTCACTTCACGTATAAGTATAATAATATTTTTTCTGCAATTTTTATTTATCCATATAAATCAATGGCTTATATAAAAAATAAATTTTATCCGCATGTGCCATTTTCTCGCCTAATTTGGCAAGCAAACGCAACGTTCATGAGGCGCTGCGGGTGAACCCCGCGAAATGAACCAAAAGCGGTTTGCAAGTTCTCTCACATTCGTTTGCGAATAATTGCAACGAGAGAGGCCTCCTTCACACGAAAAGAATGGGACTTATATGAAACGTTTGATGATTTTTGTTGTATTGCTTTTTTCTTTTGTCAGCGCTGCTGAAGCGCGGCCTGCACGCTGGTGCGGCTGGTATATGCGTACGCAGATGGGCCATGATCCCGGCCCTTCGTTCAACCTTGCGCGCAACTGGGCACGTTTCGGTGCGCCTGCGGCCGGGCCTGCTGTCGGCACAATCGTTGTCTGGCGCAGCCATGTCGGCCGTATTGTTGGCCGCGATGCGCGCGGGCAGTGGCTCGTGAATTCCGGTAACGACAGCAACCGTGTTCGCACGCGTGCACGTTCATTGAGAGGGGTCATCGCGTATCGCTGGCCCGGTTCTTACCGCCTTGCTTCGCGCTAAAATATAAATCGGGCGTGGCGCGGCTACCAGCCGCCGCCACCTCCGCCTCCGCCACCACCGCCGGAAAAACCGCCGCCGCCCGAGCCTGAGCTTGAGGACGACGAAGCGGATGCAACGCTGGAGACCAGCGACGAACTGAGGCTGCTCGCAAAAGCGCCCGCCTGTCCTGAATTCCATGAACGGCCGGAATACCATGACGACGACGAAGATTTATCTTCCATTGTCGCGGCGGAGAGCACGGATTCAAACTTCGTATTCCATTCATTTTCACAATCGAGCGCCATGGCATAGGGCAGGTAACGCTGGAAAAGCTCCGGCGTTTTTTCGGGCGGATGCAGAACATTGAGCCGGTCTTCTTCCGCCGTCGACAGATACATGCGGAAGCCTTCGATCTCATCTATCACCCAGCGGCCGGCCTGCGTCGGCGCATAGAGCAGGTTGAGAAAAACCACATTACAAAGGGCCAGCAGAACGCCGCCGCCAAAGAAGCACACAAGCGGGAAGGAAGCTTCGCCGCTTTCGACGGCCAGAAAAGCCGGCACGACGAACGAAAACGTGAAGGGCACAAAAACGATCAGCGAGGCGATCGCACCGAATTTTTTCCAGAAACCGCGCGACTGTGTAAAAAGTTTCAGCTGCTTCCACATCATGCCGAGAACGATGCTGGCAAAAACGGAAGCGAAGGCTGAAAAGAAAACTGCCGTTTCGCGCTCGCCGTCCGGCAAAAAGAGAGCGCTGATCAGCATAACGGCGATGGAAAGCGCGGCGCCGACCCAGAACCACATGCGGTTCCGGTTGAACATCACGCCGTGATAGGATTTATTGAGGCTCTCGTTCAACGCGACTTCAATTTCGACAACCTTGCTGCGGTTTTCCTTTTTCAGCCACAGCTTGGCCGGGCCGATGACCGCGTAAGCCGCGCGCTCCGGTGCCGTTTCGACTTCACCGAAGCGTTTTTGCGGGTCGAACCAGAACTCGCCATCGCCGTCTTCACCGATCTTCGCCCAGCCTTGCGTGGCAAGGCCGACAAGCGCTGTCGCGAGCGTGCGGTCATCATAGGCCTGTTTCCAGACAAAGCGTGTGCCCGCAGGCCCGAGATTTTTCGGCGGATGAAAAAGCGGAATGATCTCTTTTCCAAGCGGGTCGCGTCCGACACGGTTCCACGCGTAGAAATAATAGCCCATTACGCCGAAAAGGCCCAGAACCAGACAAAATATCGTGGCGTTGTCGCGCAGGGCCCAAAATGTGCGCGTGCTTTCACTTGGCGGCGTGACGAAACCTTTCGGCCACGCCACGGCAACCGTAAATCCCTGATAAGATTCCATCGGCCCGGTCGTGCGCGCGGAAAAAATACCGCCTTCGGTCTGCGTGATCTTGAAATTTTTTCCGGTAGTGCCGAACGCGCCGGTGTAGCCGCTGTATTGTGTGACCTTCGCGCCATTCGGCAGCACCACGCGCACGCGTGCGCTGTCGATGGGGAAGGTCCAGCTGTTGCCGGTGACGTTCCAGTACAGCTCGTCATAGTTTTCAAAGAAACCGATCTGCCGCGTGGTACGATAGGTGATCTCGTAAACGTGTTTCCCGTAATTCAGGTAGACATCTTTATCGCCGATACGGATCGATTTGCCGCGTTGGATATTTTCGATTGAATAAGGTTCTTCATTACCGTCGCGCTTGACGCCGGTGACGCTGAAACCGACCTGCATGTCGAGGCCGTGTGCATCTTTATAGCGTGTCGGAAAATTGCGCAGGATCCCTCGCTTGATCTGCAGACCTTCCGATGTGACTTCGATCGTCTCGGTGACGTCGAGGGAGCCGTCTGTATTGACCAGAACATCGCTGTAGAAAGACGTGATGCGTTCTTCGGCAACAGCGCTTCCGGCTTGAACAAGAAAAAACGCGGCCGCGAAAAGAAGTGCGCGCATCGCGGGCTTCAAGCGTTGAAGCTCACTTTGGGGGCGCTTCTCAAAGCTGCATCTTCAATTTCGTAAAATTCGACTTTTCTGAACTGAAACATATTGGCGATGATGTTGCTCGGGAACGTCTCGATCATGGTATTCAGGTTACGCGCGGAGCCATTATAATAGCGGCGCGAAAGCTGAATTTCTTCTTCCAGTGCGGCCAGCTGCGTTTGCAGGTCGCGGAAGTTCGCATCGGCTTTCAGCTCCGGGTAATTTTCGGCCACGGCAAAAAGGCTTTTCAGACTTTGCGTCAGCATATTGTCGGCGGCAGCTTTGTCGGCAACCGAACCGCTGCCGATGCTGCGGGCGCGCGCTTCAGCGATATCGCGAAAGAGTTTGTCTTCGTGAGACGCATAACCTTTCACAGTCTCGACGAGATTGGGGATCAGATCGGCGCGGCGGCGAAGCTGCACGTCGATTCCGCTCCAGCCTTCTTCAGCCAGCACCTTGTTTTTGACAAGGGCGTTGTAAATGGAAATAACGTAAAGAACGAGCAGGACGGCTACGCCCAGAATAATATAAGTGGTCATGATTGGTCCCTCACTGTTGGGGCCTTTTTACATCAGCCGCGTGCATTAAAAAAGCGCTTCCGATGCGTTGCGCAAGGGAAAATGAAGGCTTCAGCTCGCGAGATTCAGCCCGTCATGCCCGAACAGGTGCACGTTCTGCGAAGCGGCAGAAAGCGTAATGCTTTCGCCGGGCTGCGGCACCTTGTCACCCGTGATTTGCAGCGTGATGTGCTCGCCATTGCCAAGCCTGGCATAGGCAAAGCCTGTTTCGCCAAGGCGCTCGACATAATCGACCTTGGCTTTCAGCTTGATGGGGCCGTTTTCGTCGAATGAGAGATGCTCCGGCCGGATGCCGATGGTCACATGCGTGTCTTTCTCCGCATGCACTTTATGCTGCATCGTGAATACGTCACCGGCTTCGGTGCGGACACTCACACTGTCGCCCTGCACGAGAGCGGTACCGGAAAAGAAATTCATCGACGGCGAGCCGATAAAACCCGCGACGAATTTGTTGCGCGGACGGTAATAAAGATCGAGCGGCTTGCCGGTCTGCTCGATGCGGCCTTCGTTCATCACGACAATACGGTCGGCGAGGGTCATTGCTTCGACCT
The DNA here is from genome assembly GCA_040385045.1 of Pseudomonadota bacterium. GTDB lineage: Bacteria > Pseudomonadota > Alphaproteobacteria > Rhizobiales > UBA4765 > JAZKID01. The sequence goes on from JAZKID010000030.1 coordinate 23,885, forward strand.
GATCGTGCGTAACGTAAATGATCGTCGCTTTCAGAAGCTTGTGCAGTTTGGCAATTTCGATCCGTGTCGCAACGCGGAGCGCCGCATCGAGGTTCGAGAGCGGTTCGTCGAACAGGAAAACATCCGGCTCACGCACAATCGCGCGGCCGATCGCGACACGCTGGCGCTGGCCGCCGGACAGTTCGCGCGGCTTGCGCTTCAAAAGACTTTCAAGGCGCAGCATGCGTGCCGCATCGCGCACGCGCTGATCGATTTCCGCTTTCGGTGTTCCGGCAAATTTCAGGCCGAAGGCCATGTTGCCGTAGACATCGACATGCGGGTAGAGCGCGTAGGACTGGAACACCATGGCGATGCCACGCTTGGCGGGGGTGAGGGTTTCAACGCGGCGGCCCTTGATCGAGATCGTACCGTTCGTCACCGGCTCGAGGCCGGCAACCGAGCGCAGCAGCGTCGATTTTCCGCAACCCGACGGGCCGACAAGAACGACAAACTCGCCATCGTTAACGTCGAGATTAATGTCTTTCAGGATTTCGACATCGCCGAAAGATTTGCCAAGGTTCTGGATACTGACATCTGCCATTTTGTACGCCTATTTGACAGCGCCGGCCGTCATCCCGCGGATGAGCTGGCGCGAAAAGAAAACATAGAGAATGAGAACGGGAATAATCGCAACCGACAGGGCCGCCAGTACCGCGTTCCAGTCCGTCACATATTGCCCGACAAACTGCTGAATGCCGAGTGTAATCGTCTGCACGCCGTTTCCATTCGCGAGGAGGAGCGGGAACCACAAATCGTTCCAGATCGGAATCATCGAAAACACGGCGACACTGGCGACAGCCGGGCGCAACAGCGGCAAAACGATATGGAAGAAAATCTGGATTTCGGAAAGCCCGTCGCATCGCGCCGCTTCGCGCAAGTCTTTCGGCAGTTGCGCCACGAATTCGGACAGGATGAAAATCGCCAGCGGCAAGGCTTGCGCGGTATAAACCAGCACAAGCGCTGTACGCGTATTGATGAGGCCCGTGTCGACGATCAGTTTGAGAATTTCAACGCTGCCGATACGAATGGGGATCATGATCCCGATCGAAAGGTAAAGACGCAGGAGCGCACTGCCACGGAAGCGATACTCGGTGAGTGCCCACGCCGCCATCGCGCCGAACAACAGCACAAGGCAGAGCGTGACGATCGTTACGCTCAGCGAGTTCATGAAGTACAGCGGCACCTGGCTGTCGGAAAAAACCTTTTCATAGCCGATCAGAGAAAAGGTCGTCGGCGTCGGCAGCGCGAGGGGTGCGCCAAAAATGGCGCGGCGCTCTTTAAAGGAATTGATCAGCACCACGAAAATCGGGAACAGCGCCAGCAGCGTGTAACCGCCGAGAACGAGATGAACGAGGGCAGTGTTCAACGGGCGGCGCATCAGAAGCTGTATCTTTGGATGCGGCGCTGGATAGTGAAGAGATAGATCATCACGCCGGTGAGAATGATCAGGAACATCATCGTCGCGACGGTTGTGCCCATTACCGGATCACCGAGTTGCAACTGGTTGCCGAAAAAGGTGCGGTAGAACAGCGTGCCTAGAATATCGGTCGAGAAATTCGGCCCGGCAAGCGCGCCTTTCACTGAATAGACGAGATCGAACGCGTTAAAGTTATTGATGAAGGTGAGAATGGACACGAGGCCGACGGTCGGCAGCACCAGCGGCAGTTTCACATAGAAGAAAATCTGCATCTGATTAAGGCCGTCGGCCGTCGCGGCATCGGTGAGCTCAGACGGTATGGCAAGCAGCGATGCGTAGATCAAAATCATCGGAATGCCGACGAACTGCCATACCGACATCAGCGAGATGGTAATCAGCGCCGTGCTTTCCTGCCCCAGCCATGGTGCGAACAAAGATGGCAGGCCGATGAAATTCAGGAAGCCTTCCGAAATGCCCCATAGCGGCGAGAGGATCAGTTGCCACGCAAAACCGATGATGACGACGGACAGCATCGTCGGCATGAAAATCAGCGTGCGGTAAGTGGTGCGAAATTGCAGCACCGGCAAACTCAGCAGTGCCGCAAGCAGAATGCCGATCGGGTTTTGCACCAGCATGTGGATAGTAAAAAACAACATGCTGTTTTTGAAAGCATTCCAGAACGGCCCGCTGAAGGACGGGTCGGTCAGCAGCGTAATGAAATTATCAAGCCCGGCGAATGTCAGCCCGCCCGTGCCGTCCTGCTTGTAAGTCGACAGGATGATCGTGCTGACGATCGGATAGACGGCGAGGAAAGTGTAAATCAGCACGGCAGGCAGAAGAAAAAAGGCAAGCGTCGCGAACTTGCGTCCGCGCGCCATGCCGACAAGACTGCTGGCTGTACTGCCTGTCATCGACGCATGACTCCAAAAAGGCTTACGCTAGTTGCCGGCCTTCTTATGCGGTGGATACCATTTGGCTAGCCCGTCTTCGAGCTGTTGCGCCGCCTGTTGCGGTGTCAGTGTACCATTGAGTACCTGCGCGGAAACGTTCCACATTTCGTTGTCAAGGTTCGGCGTGCCGCGCGACAGGAACTGGTGATTGCTCCGGATCGTCGAGCCGCATTCATTGCGCCATGAGACGAATGTCTGCGCGACGTCATCTTTGATGTCGACTTTCGCATTCGATAACGGGAAGAAACCGGGAAGCGCGTTCGCGAAAATATTTGCGAATTCATCCGTGCTCATCCACTCGAGAAAAAGTTTCGCTTCTTCCTTGTTTTTTGACGTCGCATTCATACCAAGGCCGATATCGGTATGGTCGGAAATGTAGCATTTCGTTTCGCCTGTCGGCAGCGGTGGCTTGAACGCGCCGAACTTGAACGAAGCCTGTGTGCGGAAAGGGGTAATCTCCCACGAGCCGGACGGGTAGATGGCGGCCTTGCCAAGCGTGAACAGGTTCTGGCTGTCGGCGTAAGTCTGCGCCTTGTAGCCATTGCCCATATAGGGCGCCCATTTGGCGAGTTGCGTAAATACGCTGACATAAGGCGCATCGGTGAATTTCGCTTCACCGGTGATCAGCTTCTTGCGGCCTTCCTCACCGTGCCAGTAATTCGGGCCGATATTCTGGAAGCCCATCGTCGCAGCTTCCCACTGGTCGGATGAACCCATCGCGAGCGGTGTGTACTTGCCATCTTTTTTTACAGCTTCGAGAACGGCAAAAAATTCTTCTTCCGTTTTCGGTTCCTGCAATTTCAGTTCGGCGAAAATATCCTTGTTATAGATGAAGCCGTGAATGACCGAGCCCATCGGTACGCAGAATGTGGTTTTGCCGTCATCTGTCTGCCACGCAGCTTTCGCGAGATCAGAAAAGTTGTTCATGCCTTTCAAATCACTCAGCGCATCGATCTTGCCGCGCTTGAAAAGTTCGAGGGATGCGTCAAAGGATCGACAAGCGAGAAGGTCGCCGGCTGTGCCGCCTTCGAGGCGTGCGTTCAGGCTGGCATTATATTCTTTCGGCGTGGTCGGCGAAAATTCAACCTTGATGTCGGGATAATGCTTATTGAAAGCGGGGATGATCTGGGTTTTCCAGATATCGGCATCGTCGTTGCGCCAGCTTTCGATTTTCAGATTTCCGGCAAACGCCGTGCCGCTCAGTGCGGTTGCAAAAACAGTCAGCAAAATATTCTTAAAAATGGCTTTTTTCATGTGGGCCCCCAACAAGCATGCCGTGGCGCCATCTAGGGGCTTGCCTATGAAATTGGCAAGAGGAAAAAAGCCCGTCCAGATTACCGCTGGACGGGCACAAAGCTCACTTTTTCCCGAACTACGGCCGCTTCATCAGCGGCGTAATACGGCGAACGGCAACCCTGCGGTTAGCGCCGTTCGGTTCTTCTGTGTCGATTTTGAGATACTGCTCGCCGTACCCCTGTGTCACCAGATTTTCCGGCGGTACATCGAAAACGTCGGACAAGATCTCGGCAACTGACTCCGCGCGGCGATCCGAGAGGCTGAGGTTGTCGATGTCGGAGCCGACGGCATCGGTGTGGCCTTCGATGAGGAAGACTTCAGCCGGGTTGCGTTCGATCGCGCGCAGAATGGCGCGGGCCACGCGCTTGAGTGAGCCGTATTGCTCCTCCGACACCTTCCACGAGCCGGAGGCGAAATTGACGGCATCGAGATCGATGCGGCGCGTGCGTTCGCGCAGGCTGGAATTGTAACGAACTTCGTCAAGAGAGTAGGAACGTGACAACTCTTCCACAGGCGGCGCGATCAATGTGTCATACAATTCTTCATCTGACGCATCGTCATATTCGACGATATACTCATCGCGCGGAATGCGCAGGCGTGGCGTCGGCAGGTCGATATTGGCGGCCGCGCCAAGGCCAAGACCGATGAGGGCGCCTGCAGCGGCGCCTTTATAAAATTCGCGGTTGTCGATAATGCTGATCTCGCGGCCGCGCGCATCGCGCCGGTAGCGCTGGATGATACGTCCATTCTCATCGACCACGTTGAAGAGTTGTGATCCATCGTCGCGACGGATGATGGTTTCGACCTGACCGTTGTCGCGGCGTGTCGAATTCGCGTTGCGTGCGCCGTTGGTAAAGCGTTCGTTCTCGTCGTGGCGGATGATAGTGCGATCACCCTCGCGGACGATCACGCGGTTGTCCGGCTCCTCGATCAGCGTGCGGTTGCCGCTATCGTCCTTGCGTTCGCGGCGACGCTTCTGCACGTCCTGAATGTTATCGGATTCCGGACCGGCCGGTTTGAAGCCGGGCCTGAAAGTGGTTTCGTTATTATCTTTTTGTGCCGCGTCTTTTGGCAAAGGAACCTGAAGCGAAGGTTTTACCGGATCGGGTTTCACTTCGTCCTGTTTTGATTGATCGCGCGGCTGAATGACTTCAGGGACCGGTGATTTTCCATGTTCAGGCACGGTTAGGTCTGGTGAGGTTTCTTGTTTTGGCGCAGGTTTTATTTCTTGTTCGCTTCGTTCCGGTTTCTTAAATTCACGCTTGCGAGCATCGCTATCTTCTTTTTTGGGCACGGTATCGATAAGAGGTTTTGCTTCGTTTTCAGAATTTTGTGGCCGTTGGCGGCCCGGACGGGCCTCGTCATTTCCGTCGTTTTGAGACGATGCATCGCTTTTATCTTCAGATTGCTCCTTGCGCATGCGCCGCGGGCTGTTTTCGCTATGATCGCGTTTCGGTTTGGCTTCTCTGTCATTATCACGCGCAGTAGTATCATCGCCCTGCTGGGCGGCGGGTTGCATTCTTTTCATGCTGGGCATGGCTGGCACGGTCTCATCATTTGCTTGTGGGTTTTCTTTCCGTCCGGCGCGCGGCTCAGGTTTCTTTCGTTGCACAGGTTCTTCCTGTTTCTCGGCAGGTTCTGCCTGCGGAACAGCATCGCTTTCCTGCGCAAGCCTGATGAGGTCGTTATGCGGCGCAGCAATCAAAGGCGTAGCCGCCGTCAGGAGCAGGGAGGCGATCAACGGAAGTCTGGAAAAAGGCATGGCATAATCCTTTGCACGAGGGCGGTTAGGTCGATGCCATTATTAAGCTTGCGTTTTGAGACGAAAAAAGGGTGCCATTGCGGCAATCTCGAGATTGTTGGTAAAGATCCCTAGCGCAGTTGCCCGCGGCGCAGGTCGTTCTCGATCAGGAGCGCTGTCGTCATGTTGCTTTTGACGCGCGCGCGGTAGACCTGCAGGTTTTCCATCACACGCATCACGTAATTGCGCGTTTCGGTGAAGGGAATGCGTTCCACCCAGTCGATCGGGTCGACGCTGGGGTCGCGCGGGTCGCCAAACCTTTGGATCCATTTCTTCACATTGCCCGGCCCGGCATTATACGCCGCGAAGGTCAGCACATAAGAGCCGCCAAGATCGTCGACGAGCTTGTTGAGATAGGCGACGCCAAGCTGCGTATTGTAAACCGGGTCTGTAATCCGTTTCGGCTGCCAGATCATGTTACTATGTTTCGCCATCGCTGCCGCAGTTTTCGGCATCAGCTGGAACAGGCCTGTCGCCCCTGCGGAGCTTTTGATATTCGGATCGAACACGCTTTCCTGCCGTGCAATGGCGAGCGCGAGCGGGCGCTCGATATCCGTGTCGCGGAAAATGTTCGGCACGCCGCTGATGGGGAAGGCATAAGTTTCCAGCGGCATGTTACGATACAACGCCTGCTTGCCGACAAACACGGAAGCCGTGATGTCTTTCAGGTCCTGCGAAAGTTCAGCTAGCATGCCGAGTTCCTGCGGATCTTTCAGATTTTTCGCCATGTCGGAAATAAACAGGCGCGCCTTGCCGTTTTCGCCCGCGGCAATCAGCCAGCGCGCCGCGCGGACCGTATCGCGCAGCTCAAAACGTTTTGCGGTTGCGGCGGATGCGCGCGGGACCGTGCGCAGGAAGAACTGGTCGGTGCCGAGTTTTGCGTGTGCGAGCAGGCCGTAATAGGTCGTCGGATAATCAGAGGCGATCTTGTAGAATTTCTGCGCGTCAAGATTTTTGCCAAGAGACTCAGCCGTGCGGCCGCGCCAGTAGGCGCCGCGTGAAACCGAAATCGGCCGTTCGGCATCGGTCATCAGGTTGGTGAAATGTTTGTCAGCGATGCGCGGGTCATGTAAAAAACGCAGCGCAATCCAGCCCGCATGAAATTCGGCTTCCATGCGCTCAAGATCGTTCAGTGCTGAATGGCGTGCGGCAATCTGGTAAGCTGATTTCGCATCGCCGAGATCAAGCGCGGCGCGCGCGACAAGCCGCCGCTCTACCCACCATGCATCGCCATCGACAACCTGATCGGCATCCGTTGGTGCTTTCAGCATCAGGGCAACAGCTTCGCGGTTGCGGTCGTCGCGGCGAAGCAGCTGGATCCTGCTGTAAAGAATTCCTGCGTCCTGCTGGCTTGCAGCGGAGAGCTTGTCGATTAGCTGGCCCGCGTTCGACTCTTTCTTGATGACGGCGATGCGCGCCTGTGCCAGCGCTGCATCCGTGCCGCCGAGCATTTGCGCGATGCGCGATGCTTCCTTCGTATTCTCTTCGTAGAGATAACGATCCATACGGAACTTGTTGTCTGCGCGCGTGATCACTTCCGGGAAGCGGCTAAGAATTTCTTTTTCGTTCGCCGCGGAAATATCCATGCCACGCCATGTGTCGCGGATCAGCAGCCGTGCCTGATCCTTATTACCGCTTTTGCGGAGTGCTTCGGCAAGCGCGATGCGCCCCTGCGGCCATTCCGGCTTGCTGTCGCCAAAATAGCTGATGACATTTTCCGGCGACAGATTGCCGCCCAGCATCAGCTGTTCCGCTTTCAGGCGAATGGGTGACTCACCCGGCCAGTCGTGTTCCTGCAAAAACTTTTTCAGGCGCGCATAGCTCGGGCGCGTTGGCGCGGAGCGAAGATAGGCCCATTCGAGAAGATCGCTTGCGGCATCGTCGCCGATCTGTTTTTGCAAACTCTCGACAGTGACGGCATCGCCTTTTTCGGCAGCTTCAAAACCTTGCTTGAGCAGTTTAACGCGCGCATCCGTTTTCGGCAGCTTGGCACTGGGCGCGGGCGCTGCCTCGTTTTCAGGCTTAAGCGGCGGGAGCGGCGCATTCACGCGCAGGACTTCGAGCGGCTGCGGCACCTCGTTCTTCGATACGGCCGGAAAGGCATAGAGACCCACGCCCGCCGCCACGAATCCCGCCGTGAACGAGAGGAGCAGGGTGCGCCATGCCTTGTTTGCCTGCGATGTCATTTCATGGTCCTGAGCTGGAATCCCGCATTGATGATTATAAACTGGTTAATTATGCTTAATAAATCGTTCACGCCCCAAGCTTCACCATGAAATTGAGGCGATTCCTTGAGGCTGACCCCATCTATCTGTATGTTGCGGCTCATCTTCGCTCCATATCTGTTTTGAAAAAGAAAGTACTGCCATGACATTCCAGGGTTCCATCTCCGCTCTCGTGACGCCGTTCAAGAACGGCAAACTTGATGAAGAGACATTTCAGTCGTTCTGCGAATGGCAGATCGACGAGGGAACAAACGGATTCGTTCCGTGCGGTACGACGGGCGAAAGCCCGGTGCTCGATGAGCATGAGCACGAGCGCGTGGTGACGCTCGCTATAGAAGTGTCGAAAGGCCGCGTTCCGGTGATTGCAGGTGCAGGATCAAATAATACGGCGCATTCCGTCGCGCTTGCGAAGATTGCGAAAAAAACCGGCGCCGATGCCGTTCTTGTCGTTTGCCCTTATTATAACAAGCCGACGCAGGAAGGTCTCTACCAGCATTTCAAAACAGTGGCCGAAGCAACAGATTTACCGCTGTTCATTTACAATATTCCCGGCCGTTCGATCGTTGACATGTCGCCTGAAACCATGGGGCGTCTTGCCAAAGTCAAAAACATTGTCGGCGTGAAAGATGCCACCGGAAATGTTTCGCGCGTGACCGAGCAGCTCACCAAGCTCATGAACGACGAAAATCTCGATCACATCGCCAAAACGCTCGCCAATATCGAAGAGTTCAGCGCCGCCTTCAACAGCGAAAACGGCAATATCGGCGAAG
>JAZKID010000030.1:32392-35151 GCA_040385045.1 Pseudomonadota bacterium
CTCCTGGCTTGCGCCCGGGGCTGGTCGGCCAAAGCCTGGTTGAGCTCGGCGAGGATGGAACGGCCGTCGGATTCAACGGGCAGGGCGGTACGGGTTGCATTTCTGTCGTGTCGAACGTTGCACCGCGCCTGTGCGCCGAGATGCAGAAAGCGACGCTCACCGGCGATTTCAAAAAGGCCAATGAGATCATGCTGCGCATCACGCCGTTGATCAAATCCCTGTTTGCAGAGTCTTCACCTGCGCCGCTGAAATACGCGCTCTCGTTGCTCGGCCGTTGCAGCGAGGACATTCGCCTTCCTCTGGTGACAATAACAGATGCAACCAAGGCACAAGTCCGCACGGCGATGGTGACGGCAGGGCTTCTCAACTGACATGAAAAAACCGACGCCGACGCTGAAGCCGAAAACGAAGGCTCAGGCGAAAAAAAAGGATGCCAAGCCGCCGCGCCGCCAGGTCGCGGATAATCGCCGTGGCCGTTACGATTATGAGATCGGCGACAAGTTCGAGGCGGGCATCGTTTTGACGGGTTCGGAAGTCAAATCACTGCGCAGCGGCAAAATCACCATCGGTGAAAGCTACGCCGGCGAACAGGGTGGCGAGATCTGGCTGTTCAATGCCGATATTCCCGAATACGCCAAATCGAACCAGCTGAACCATGAGCGCCGCCGTCCGCGCAAGCTTCTCCTCAACAAGCGCGAGATGGACAAGCTGATCAACGCCACGCATCGCGACGGCATGACGATCATCCCCCTCAATCTTTATTTCAACAAGCGTGGCCGTGCGAAGCTCGAAATTGCGCTGGCGAAGGGCAAAAAACTGCACGACAAGCGCGACACCGAAAAGAAGCGTGACTGGCAGCGCGACAAGGCACGGTTGTTGCGGGCGCGCTAAGACATGATTTGCTTTTTGATATTTTCAAAAACATTATGAAACATTTTCTCGGTCAGCCGTCCCGTCTGCGTATTGTAGCGCGAGCAATGATAGCTGTCGAAAAGCAATTTTCCATTTGGCAACCCATGCATCGCGCCATGCGCAAATGGATAATCGCTCAGCTTTAATCCGAATGTGCGCAACAGCGTTTCATGTGCGATGCGCCCGAGAACAAGGAATGCTTTCAGCTTCGGCATCTCGTCGATGGTGGGAACAAGGAAGCGGCGGCATGTCGTCACCTCTTCAGGAGTCGGTTTGTTCTGCGGCGGGACGCAGCGCGCGGCATTGGTGATGCGCGCGTCGACAAGCTGCAGGTCATCCTTGCCGTCGGGATCAAAATGTCCGCTGGCGAAAGCGAACTTGAGCAGCGTCGCATAAAGCAGCACGCCCGCATAATCGCCGGTGAACGGCCGGCCTGTACGGTTCGCACCCTTCATGCCGGGCGCGAGACCGACAATCAGCAGGCGCGCGTTTATGGGCCCAAAAGAAGGGACGGGGGCATTGAACCAGTCAGGGTGTTTGGCGCGCGCTTCTTCACGAAAAGCGACCAGCCTTGGGCAGAGCGGGCAATTACGGCCCGGCTCTGTCGAAGTTTGTTCGGTTTTTTTAAGTGTCGATGGTTTCGGCACCGGCTTCGCTGTAGCTGCGGCTGCGCGGTGCGGCTGTCGTCGTCGCATCGCGGGCCGGGCGGTCCGATGCCGGGCGGCCGATTTCGTCTGCCAGATCGGCAAGATCGACAAACTGGTCTGCGGCGCGGCGAAGATCGTCGGCAACCATGGGCGGCTGCGTCGTAACGGTCGAGATCACGGTAACCTTGCGGCCCTTGCGCTGCATTGCCTCGGCGAGTTTTTTGAAATCGCCGTCGCCCGAAAACAGGACCATGTGGTCGATATGATCGGCCATCGACAGCGCGTCGATCGCGAGTTCGATGTCCATCGAGCCCTTCACCTTGCGGCGGCCGAGGCTGTCATAGAATTCCTTGATCGGCTTCGTCACGATCGTGTAGCCGTTATAATCGAGCCAGTCGATCAGCGGGCGCACCGATGAGTATTCTTCGGATTCCGACAACGCGGTGTAATAATAAGCGCGCAGCAGGTTATAATTGCTTTGAAACTTGTTCAGCAGCTTCTTGTAGTCGATATCGAAACCGAGAGCTTTGGCTGTAGCGTAAAGATTGGCGCCGTCGATGAAAACTGCGAGACGTTCGGTGGGCTGGAAACGCATGCATGAAAATGGCTTTTCAGCGGAAATAGGATTTTTTGACAAGTGAGACCTCATGAAATGTCATTAGAGAATGTGATTCCCGTGACGCGAAACTAGGCTAGGGGTGATTAAGCTACAACCACTTGTTGTAATTTGTTTAACTAAAATTTCTTATAGCATATATTCGTTTTATTTATACTTGCATATATCGAAAAGCTCAATTAAGTAAAGTCCTTCATTGAATCCCACCAGCAGGAGTTGTCGCCAATGGCGCGCGTTACCGTTGAAGATTGTGTCGATAAAGTCGATAGCCGCTTTGAGCTGGTTTTATTGGCATCCCACAGGGCACGCACGATTTCTTCCGGTAGCGAAATCCTTGTCCTGCGCGATAACGACAAAAACCCCGTCGTCGCCCTACGTGAAATTGCTGAGGAATGCCTCGCACCTGCCGACCTCAAAGAAGGCCTCATCCATTCGCTACAAAAATATCGTCTATTACTTTGATGGCGTTCATATTGAGCATGGACACATGCATGAAGCCGCTAATCGTATGGATCCTCGCAGATTTATCCTGAAAAAAGATTTGGCGGAACTCAAAACGCTGATGACAGAGAATAACAAAATGA
>JAZKID010000030.1:35161-36724 GCA_040385045.1 Pseudomonadota bacterium
TGCCGATCATCGGCGGCAATTCGAGCTCGGATGACGACATCGCGTTCGACAGCATGCGTATGAGCGAGGCCGAACTTCTCGACCGTCTTCAGAACATGGTTGCGCCGGAAGCAAGTTCTTCTGCGGACGACGAAGACGACCGCGTCTAACTCAGATTGCTTTTTATTCCTCAATCATGATTTCATGTACCGTGGCATGGCATTGCTGCGGGGTGAGATTTTAATTCCATGATGCGTCAGTACGAGCTGGTCGAGCGGGTCGCCCGCTACAATCCTCAAACCAATGAGGACCTGCTTAACCGCGCTTATGTTTACGCCATGAAGGCGCACCGCAATACGTTCCGCGAATCCGGCGACCCGTATTTTTCCCACCCGCTCGAAGTTGCGGCCTTGCTGACCGATTACAAAGTCGACGATGCGACGATTGCCGCGGCCCTGCTGCACGACGTCGTCGAAGATACCGACAATACGCTCGATGAAATCCGCGAGATTTTCGGTGAGGAAATTGCAACGCTTGTCGACGGGCTGACCAAACTTAACAAACTCGACCTCGTTTCGAAAAAAGCCGCGCAGGCGGAAAACTTGCGCAAGCTGCTGCTCGCCATTGCGACCGATATCCGCGTGCTGATGGTCAAGCTCGCCGACCGGCTGCACAACATGCGCACGCTCGAATACGCGAAGCCCGAAAAGCGCGAACGCATTGCGGAAGATACGCTCGATATTTATGCGCCGCTCGCGGGCCGCATGGGGATGCAGGACATCCGCGACGAGCTGGAGGATACGGCGTTCCGCACGCTGCACCCGAAAGGGTATGCGATGATCGACGAAAAATTAAAAGCGCTGCAGTCGCGCAACGCCGATCTCATCCGCCAGATTGAAACGGAAATTACCGAGCGCCTCGGCAAGGTCGGCATCAAGGCCAAGGTTTCTGGCCGCAAGAAACAGCCTTATTCGATCTGGAGAAAGATGGAGCGCAAATCGATCGCGTTCGAACAGCTCTCGGATATTTTCGGGTTTCGCGTCATCGTCGATGATACAGAAGATTGTTACCGCGCGCTTGGCTATATGCATACCACATGGCCGGTTGTGCCGGGACGCTTCAAGGATTTCATCTCGACGCCGAAGCCGAACGATTATCAATCCATCCACACGACAGTCATCGGCCCCGGACGGCAGCGCGTCGAAATGCAGATCCGCACGCAGGCGATGCACGAGGTCGCTGAATACGGTATCGCCGCGCATGCTTTATATAAAGACGAAGCCTTCGTGCGCACCGGTCCGAAAGGCGAGGTGCAGCTGAAATCCGAAAGCCATGTCTATCAATGGCTACGGCGCACGGTCGAACTGCTCAGCGACGGCTCGAACCCGGAAGAATTTCTTGAAAACACCAAGCTTGAACTGTTTCAGGACCAGGTGTTCTGCTTCACGCCGAAGGGCCAGCTGATCGCGCTGCCGCGCGGCGCCACGCCGATCGATTTTGCCTATGCCGTTCATACCGACATCGGCAACACCTGCGTCGGCTGCAAGATTAACGGCCGTGTGTCGCCGCTCGCCTCCGAACTTG
>JAZKID010000030.1:36734-38012 GCA_040385045.1 Pseudomonadota bacterium
GTGGAGGTTGTCAGCGCAAAAGGCCACATGCCGCCGCCCGCATGGGAATCAATTGTCGCGACCGGTAAGGCGCGTTCCGAAATCCGCAAATCGACGCGCGTGGCTTCGCGCACGCAATATGCGACGCTGGGGCGCAACATCCTGAAGCGCGCGTTCGAAAATCATGATTTCAAATTCAGCCAGAAAAGCCTTGAGGGTGTTTTGAAAAAACTGGCGCGCCCGAGCGTCGATGAAGCATTGGCCGCCGTCGGACGCAGCGAACTCGCACCTGAAGACATTATTCGCGCCATTCATCCGGAATGGAAGGATCCACGCCAGAAACGCAGAAGCATCGACAGCGAAGATGATGAGGGTTGGATTGACGTCAATGCAGGAAAGGGCGGCACATTCCGCGTTCCGAAAAAAGATGCAGCCCGCAAAAAGACCGTGCGCGATGGCGCACTTCCCATTCGCGGCTATGGCGACGAACTGCCGATCCGTTTCGCGCCTGAAGGCGGCGCGGTGCCGGGTGACAAGATCGTCGGCATTCTCGTCCCGGGCGAAGGCATTACGGTTTATCCCATTCACGCGCTTGCGCTGGCGGAATTTGAAAACCAGCCGGAACGCTGGCTGGATGTGCACTGGGAGGTCGACCCGGAAAGGCCGCGTCAGTTTCCGGCACGTATCCATATTCACGCTATCAACGAGCCTGGCTCATTAGCGCAGGTCACCGGCGTGATCGCTGAGCATGAAGGCAATATCGACAACATCAAGATGGGCCGCCGCTCGCCCGATTTTACCGAGCTGACGATCGATCTCGAAGTGTGGGACCTGAAGCATCTCAACCTGATCATCAGTGAGCTGCGCATGCGGCCGAATGTCAGCCAAGTGGTGAGGGTGAATGGGTGAGGCACGACGGCGTAAGCCGGTAAATTATGCCAGTGGCATAATTTAAGTGTCGAACGCCCTAAGCGTAAGCGAAGGGCCGGTTAAGGCACAACAAAGTCTCGACTTTTTTGCCGCACTTCGTTATTTAAAGCATCATGAACAAAGATGATGTTATCCGTGAATTCAAGGACGCCGGTGCCTTGCTGGAAGGGCACTTTATTTTAAGCTCGGGCCTGCGTTCTCCGGTTTTCCTGCAGAAAATGTTCGTTTTCATGGAGCCCGCCCGCACCGAGCGTTTGTGCAAGGCTTTGGCGCAAAAGATTACCGAAAAATTCGGCAAGGTTGATCTGGTTGTCTCACCAGCCGTCGGCGGCATCATCCCGGGTTACGAAACGGCGCGACATCTCGGAG
>JAZKID010000031.1:0-341 GCA_040385045.1 Pseudomonadota bacterium
ATAAGCGAGCGACTTGTCCGCCAACGGCTTGACGTTCATGTACCATTGCTCAGTGAGGAACGGCTCGACCAAAACACCGGAGCGATCGCCGAACGGTTGCGCGATCATTTTATCTTCGACCTGACGCAGCAATCCAAGCTCTTCGATTTCGGCAATGATTTTTTCGCGTGCCGCTTCGCGTGACAGCCCGAGATAACGGTCCGGCACGTGCGCGCTCATGCGCGCCTGCTCGTCCATCAAGGAGTAGAGCGGGATATTGTGGCGCCGCGCGACCTCGAAATCGTTGAAGTCATGCGCACCGGTAATTTTCACAGCACCCGAGCCGAATGCGGGGTCGGGAT
>JAZKID010000031.1:351-4386 GCA_040385045.1 Pseudomonadota bacterium
TCTTGAAATAATCCTTGTCGCGATGCCGCGTCCAGACTTCGAAATCGTTGAAGTCGTGCGCCGCGGTGATCTTGACCGCGCCGGAGCCCTTCTCCGGATCGGGATATTCATCGGCGATGATCGGGATCAGGCGTTCGGCCACCGGCAGGCGCACCATTTTGCCGACAAGATTTTTGTAACGCTCATCACTCGGGTGCACGGCAACAGCGCCATCGCCGAGCATGGTTTCGGGACGTGTCGTTGCAATCACGATCTCAGAAATGCCGTCGACCGGCCCGTCGGCAAGCGGATAAGCGAAGTGCCACATCTTGCCCTTCACTTCTTTTGTCTGCACTTCAAGATCGGAAATCGCCGTCTGGAATTTCGGATCCCAGTTGACGAGGCGCTTGTCTTTGTAAATCAGGCCAGCCTCATGCAGACGCACGAAAAATTCCGTGACGGCGCGCGATGATCCTTCGTCCATTGTAAAACGCGAGCGCGACCAGTCGCACGATGCGCCGAGGCGTTTCAGCTGTTTTAAAATCGTGCCGCCGGATTCTTCTTTCCATTTCCACACTTCTTCGAGGAAAGCCTCGCGGCCCATCTCCTGCCGCGTTGTCTTTTTTTCCGCCGCAAGTTTGCGCTCGACGACCATCTGCGTCGCGATACCGGCATGGTCCATACCCGGCTGCCAGAGCACATCCTTGCCGCGCATGCGCTGGTAACGGCATAGAATGTCCTGCAATGTATTGTTCAGCGCGTGGCCGATGTGCAGCGAGCCCGTGACGTTCGGCGGCGGAATGACGATTGAAAACGGCTCGGCGTTTTTCCTGTCTGCACGCCCTGCCTTGAAAGCTTCCGCCTTTTCCCATGCGGCGGAAATACGCGGTTCGGCATCGTTTGAATTAAAGGTCTTTTCCCACATAGCTTTTTCTCATTTGTGGAAAGGGTTTTGTCAATAAAAAGCATGGAAAACTCTGTACGATACAGAACAAAACGACACATGGGCAGTTTCCTTTATGAACACCCAAGAAAAACTGAGCAAAAACAAGGAGAAAACGACATGTCTTTTCTGGATAGACTCATGGGAGGGGATATTCGCGAAAAGGATACGTATAGGATCGCGCCTATTCCTGAGCGCCTCAAAAAGCACGACAGGGTCGCCATCCTGACGGCCGACAAGACTGAAGACATTGAATTCTTTTACCCATATTACCGTCTTTCCGAAGCGGGATATGATGTCGATGTCATTACACCGCATGGCGGGCGTTTCGAAGCCAAGCATGGTCTTGGTCTTAATGAGACCATGCCTTTGAAAAGTGCGAAGGCGAGTAATTATGATCTGCTCTATATTCCGGGTGGTAAAGCGCCGGAGGAATTAAGAACGAACGAAGAGGTGCTCGAATTTGTGCGTGCCTACGCAATGACCGGAAAACCGATTGCCGCCATCTGCCACGGGCCGCAGGTTCTCGCAGCTGCCGGATTATTACAAGGCCGGCAGGTTGCTGCATGGCCGGGCATCAAGGATGAAATACTTCAGGCAGGCGCGACCTTTATCGACGAGGCTCTCGTGATCGACGACAAGCTTGTCACATCCCGCATGCCGGGCGATCTGCACCGCCATCTTTACGGCGTATTGGAAGTTCTCAGTGGTATCCCGTATCAGGGACGCATGGCTGCCTGAGAATTTTTATGCCTAGTGAAAAAACTGTAACATGGCATAAAGCCATAAAAGCGAAGAGAGCAGGATCGCAATAAAAACAGAGGACGCTGCAGCGTCCTTTACAACTTTTATGTTCGGATGAACTTCGGGCGCGACGTGATCGCACAGAGTTTCGATCGCGGTGTTGATCAGCTCCGTGATCAGCACCAGCATGACAGTGCCGATCAGCGCAATCCGCAGCGAAATGATATCGGTGACAATAAAACTGAGCGGGATCGCCATGGCGAGAACGACCAACTCTTGCAATACAGCCGTTTCGTACCGTGCCGTCCATTTCAGGCCGTTGATTGAATGACAGAAGGCTGTCCAGAGACGTTTAAAGTCCAGCAGCCGAAGCAAGCTTAGCGCCGTCCCCGCGCAACGCGCTCGATTTCATCGCGCACTAGACGCTCCACCATCGAGGCAAGATTTTCATCCAGCCACTGCTTCAGCATCGGCTTGAGCATTTCCTTTGTCAGATCTTCGATCGTGCGCGATTCCGTCGAGAATATTGCGCTTGCCAGTGAGTTGAACGCAGCATTGGCTGCGCTTTCAGTGTGAGCCGAGACAATACCGCCATGCATCGGCGGCGGTGCAGCCGAGCGCTGTTGTTGGGGCATCTGGTATTGCTGTTGAGGCTGCGGTTGCTTGTTCACGTTTTCGTTCCATTCGTTTTTCATGGGACGCTGCTGCGCCTGTTCTGTCATGTTGAACGACACATCATCCATATCGACAGGCGTAATCGGCCGCGCCGGAATGCTTTCAGCGGCCATTTCTTCCTCTGCGCCGAGATCGAGCACATCGTCCGAAACCGGTGGGGCGGTGAAACCTGCTTCATCAGGCAAAGGATTTGCAATGAATTCCTGCGTCTTTGCCGATGCGCCCGGCTCTTCATCAGCAATAATACGACGGATGGAAGCCAGAATTTCTTCCATTGACGGCTCTGCCGCAACGTTACCTTTTGCCATGTCCCCTCACTCATTACCTAAAACAGGCACCTGACAAGAGCTTACCTCTATTCAGGGCATTGAAAGACTTATTCAAATGGATTTCCACACGATTCGCCAGCATTATGCCCCTGGCGGAGCGGTCAACTTTTAGCGAGGCAGGAAAAGCCTACTGGCCGCCAGGTGTTCGCAGCCCATGCCAGCGGTCGCGGACCTGCGTGTAATGCAGGGTCGGATCATGCGACTCGACTTTTAAATTGAGTTCGGTAGCATTGAGGCGGCCGATAGCACCCAGCAGGGCAAAACCCGCAACCACACGGTCGCGCTGCGCGACGATGCCGTTCACGCGCGCATCAAGAAGTTCCTGCTCGGCGTTCAGGGCATCGAGCACGGTCCGCTGCCCGACCTTGGCCTCCTCACGGACACCGTTAAGCGCGATTTGGCTGGCGCTGGACTGGGCATTGACGGCGACAAGCTGCGCCTTCGCGGCATCGAGATTGCCCCAGTTGGCGACAACAAGCGCACGAATCTGGTCGCGCACGGATTCAATTTCGATGCGGCGCTGGCTGGCAATTTCTTTCGACTGCCGCACCTGCGATGCTTCAAGACCGCCCTGATAGATTGGAACAGTCACACGGCCGGTAATCGCCGCACTGTCGATGCGCGTGAGAGTGTTGACGCCGCCGATGCCGCCCAGCCCGCTTTGTAAAGTGTAACTGCGATCAACGATGCCGTTCAGAGACACGCTTGGAAGCAATGCGCCTTCGGCAATCGCGATGGCGAAATCCGCGCTATCGACGCCATAAGTTGCCGCACGTACCTGCGGGTGCTCGGCCGAACCGATGACGAGCGCTTCATCGAGTTTTTTCGGCAAAATCTTTTCGACGTTTTCATTGCCTTGCAATTTTTTAGGATCTGCGCCGATGAAGCGGCGAAAGTTCGCACGCGACGCATTAAGCCGTGCACGGGCAGCTTCCATCTGCGAACGCGACAGTGCCTGCCGCGCTTCGGCCTGCGCGACATCCGTGCGTGTCAACTCACCGGCATTGAACCTGTCGCTTGTTGCTTTCAGCTGCGTACCAAGCAGATCGACGAAATTTTGCCGCACATCAAGAATGGCCATATCGCGGACGACATCCATGTAAGCCGTGACAGCCAGCAGCAGCACGTCCTGCTCTGTCGTGCGCAGCAATTCGCGTTGTGCGAGAACGCTGGCATCGGCCTGACGAATTCTGTTTTCGGTGCGGAATCCGTCGAACAGCGTCTGGTCGACCTCGATGTTCACGCCGCCCGGCACACCGCTTGAGCTGACATCCCCGCCCGCGGTTTGATAAGTCTGGTTACGATAACCGACATTTGCATTCGCGTTGACTTTCGGACGATAGCCGGACTGCGCCTGATTGACAT
>JAZKID010000031.1:4396-14092 GCA_040385045.1 Pseudomonadota bacterium
CACCGCATAGTAGACGTGGATGGCCTCGCCGACCGCAACGCAGCGCGGGCGCTGTTCAATTGCGGGCTGGATTCATAAGCCTCGGCAAGTGCCTCACGGAGGGATTGCGCATGCACCTGTCCGGCGTATAAAAATACGGTCGTCAGCACTGCAAGATAGATTTCGCGGCGAGCGAACATCAGACCACCCTTGAACGGACAGGCCTTTAAGCCCGCCGTTACGATTAAGCCTCACCCCTCAATGAGATGGCGCGACCATAGCCGCTTTGCCTACAAAGGCAAGGCATGGGAAACGCTCATCAAACGCAGCTTTGGAACAATCCACATGGGAGGCCCGTTAAAAGACCACAACGGAGAAAAACTATGACATTGAGCACAATACTTCTGATTATCCTGATCCTGGTTCTCATCGGCGCGATGCCGAATTGGGGCTATTCACGCGGCTGGGGCTACGGACCATCCGGCGGCGTCGGATTGATCGTGCTGATCCTGATCATTCTGATGCTGACAGGTCGCATTTAAACAGAAAAGCCGCTGTCTTTTTTTAAAGGCAGCGGCTCTCTCGAATTCTGGAGGCCTCGCCCGGAATTGAACCGGGGTACGCGGATTTGCAGTCCGCTGCGTCACCACTCCGCCACGAGGCCTTGAAAGCGTTCTAACAATGAAAAGTGGCAAATGCCAATAGAGACATTTAAAGTACGATTTTATTTGCCGTAAGTTTCATTATAATTTTTGCCGAATATGACACGATACAAACCTTCAGCGCGCTCTTGATGCCATTTAGCGTCTTTTGCCATCATTTCAACATCACCGGCATCAATATTACCATCACTTAATCCTGTATCCCACCGAATGCCGTCCTCTAAAAGAAAGAGATAATCATCCGGTATGACTGTCCATGACATCCATGTAATTCCGAGGTCGATGTCGCTAATTCCAGCTTTCCCATCAAACTCGTTTGAATAGTCTTCAGGATTAGCCTTATTTTTTTCCAGAAACTTACGAACTGCTGCTCCGGCTTCTTTAACTTTGTTTTGCGCATCTTTCTTCTTGAGAATTTTTTTCTTTACTTCGATGCCATTGAGATCAAGGAAAAAACCGTCTTCAAGCCCCGTAAGTTGAAAGTAAATTTTTGTCTCTTTCAATTTTTTTGAGTCTTTATTTTTTAAAGCGTCCAAAAAAACTTGACCCGGCGATTTATTTGCAACCGGCAATTTATTTTCTGCCTCGGCACTACTGATCGTTGAACCCATTTTTTTCTCCTGCGTAATTTATGTTATTAGTTTATATCCTTGACTCTCAATAGCAAGAGACACTCTAAATGACCGATAATAGAATGATTTGACAAAAATTATTATTTTAATTTACGCTACTTGCTTATTTTAATGGGGTATACTGATGTCCAATATGTTGCATGCCGTTACAAGCACACAAAAAGCTGTGTTGCCTAACTTTAATATCCGGAGCTTCGAAGATGACGTCAAACCGAGCGGTCGTTTAAAAGAAAAAGCGCAGCCCAGCACGCAGGAAAAGGTTTTTGCTTTTTTCAATCTCGATGGCGACGAATACATAAGCATCAAAGAAACCGATGAGCAGTTTCCCTATTTTCGCCAAAAGATTCCCGGCACATTCGATCAAAAAGAATTTGCCAGCTTTGCGGCATATACAGGTTTCAAACCGACCTTCGATCGAATCCAAAATATAAGAATTAGCAGGCAAATCCAGAATGATGGCTCATCATCTTCACGAAGTGATGGTGAAACGTCCTATGTAGGGCTGGATGATATTCAAGCTTATATTTATGGAGAAAAATTAATCACGGCAAAAAGTGATGATGATCTAATTTTGAATCAGAATGAATGGTTCAAATCTTTTGCTGCCGAACAAGAGGACTACTCATTCTGGAAAAAATATCCCAACATCGGTTATGCAAGTTTCGATATTAATAAAAACGGCATCATCGACAAACCTGTGACTCTCGTATTTGGCGATAAAAAGCTGACGATCTCGCTGGATATTACACAAACAATTTTTACGTTGATGGGCCATTCGCTTGGATTGAACAAAGGGGAATATAAATTTTTTCAGAAGCTTGTAGGCTGGCAAAATCTTGGAACATTCGAAGAGGCCGATGGCATTCTAGAACATGACAATCCTGTTTTTGGTCAGCGCATCTACAAGCCCGATGGAATGGTCACCCTTTATGAACTATCAGCACTTGCTTCCGAAAAATTGAATATTTCTGCCAACGGCACTGTTACAAAAGAACAATGGGACAGTGTCCTGCAGCCTGAAAAGGCTTCAGTCCCAGCATTACCAACCGTTCAGGCCGATAGCTTCGTAGCAAATACAAAGCCTGATCAAGTTCGTGATTTAATGTATTATTTAAGAAAAATTGGAAAACTTTTCAGCAAATAGCCCCGCCGATTAAGATTATTCTGCCTTTTCGATGCCGCAAATGGGCATTACAAAGACACATGATGAATCGCCGCGCTTTTTTAACATTAACTGCTGCAGCTGGCCTAATCGCTGCTTTTCCACGCATCGCACTTGCAGCTATCGAAAAGGTGAAGCTCGGTAACGACGAATGGAAAAAACGCCTCAGCGCCGCCGAGTATGAGATCCTACGCGAGGAAGGCACGGAATCGCCCTACACAAGCGCACTGCTTGAAGAAAAACGCACGGGCGTTTTTGCCTGTATCGCCTGCGACCTGCCCTTGTTTGATTCAAAAACAAAATATGAGAGCGGCACCGGCTGGCCAAGTTTTTATGATCATCTGCCCGGCGCACTGGAAACAAAAACCGATTACAAGATCGTCATGCCGCGCACGGAATATCATTGCGCGCGTTGCGGCGGGCACCATGGCCACGTTTTTAAGGACGGCCCAAAGCCGACAGGCCTGCGCTATTGCAGCAATGGCGCTGTGCTGAAATTTATCCCGAAAGCTTAAAATGAACACAGCTGAAATCATTCAGGCCTTTATCGAAGGCCTCGCATTAATTGTATCGCCGTGCATCCTCCCCGTTCTGCCGCTTGTTTTGTCGACGTCGATCGAGGGCGGCCGCATGCGCCCGTTCGGCATTATTACAGGATTTATTTTTTCCTTTGCGGCTTTCGCACTCCTGTCGCGCTCGCTCGTCACGGCCCTGAACATCGACCTCGATTACATTAAATATGGATCATTAGTATTGCTTGCGGCATTTGGCTTTGTCCTGCTTTCGAAAACGCTTTCCGACAAGTTTGCCAGCATGACACAACGGCTTGCGAATACCGGCGCTGCCCTTTCGTCAAATTCGCAAGGCGGGTTCGGCAGCGGTGTGCTGATTGGCGCGCTGATCGGTTTCGTTTGGACGCCGTGCGCGGGGCCGATCCTCGCCGCCGTGCTTGTGCAGGTCATCCGTCAGCAGGATAATGTGCAGGCGCTACCGATCCTGCTCGCTTTTTCTGTCGGCGCCGGCGTGCCGATGCTGCTGATCGCGCTGTTCGGGCGCTCGCTCGTGCAGCGTCTCGGCTTTTTCACACGTCATGCCGATGCCGTTCGAAAGTCTTTCGGGGTGCTGATCCTTGTAGCCGTCGCCTTTATTGCTACGGGCATCGACCCGCAAAGTTTTTTCACCAAGGCCTCGACCGAGAGCGAACAGATTCAGGCGGCGCCGACGGGCTTGAAAGAAGCGCTTGCCAATCCTTATGATGCGCCGGAGTTCAAAGGCATCAATGCTTGGCTGAACTCAAAGCCGCTGACCATGAAAGCGCTGAAGGGCAAGGTTGTGCTCATCGATTTCTGGACCTACTCGTGCATCAACTGCGTGCGCACTTTTCCCTATATCAAAAGCTGGGATGAAAAATATCGCAACAAGGGCCTCGTGATTATCGGCGTGCATGCGCCAGAATTCGAGTTTGAAAAAAAGCGCGAGAATGTCGAAGCGGCAATCAAGAAAAACGCTTTGCGCTATCCTGTCGCGATCGACAACAATCTCGATACATGGACGGCATTCAGCAACCAGTACTGGCCGGCACATTATCTCATCGATAAAAGCGGCAAGATCGTATACCGCCATTTCGGCGAAGGCGAATATGCGCGCACGGAAAACAATATCCGTTTCCTGCTAGGCTTGAATGAAGCGGCTGACATGCCTGCCGACGAACAGGTGTTCAGCGAGGGCCAGACGCCCGAAACCTATCTCGGTGCGGGGCGCGCTGAAAACTTCGCCAACGATGGTGGCATGGCTGTCGACGAAGTTTCGAATTACGAACTGCCGAAAGACCTGCCTGAGCATGGCTGGGCCTTCAGCGGCAAATGGAAAGTCGAGAAGGAACGCAGCACTGAGGTCGATGCAGGCGCGACGCTCCGCCTCAACTTCACGGCGCGCAAAGTTTTTCTCGTGCTTGGGACAAAAAGCGGCAAACCTATCACGGCGACATTAAAACTGAATGGTCAATCTGTCGGCACGAATGCGGGCAAAGACGCGCCAGACGGGAAAGTCGCCGTCAGCCAGCATACGCTTTATGAACTGATTGATCAGAAAAGTTTCAAGAACGGCGTTCTTGATATCGCGGCCGATGCGCCGGGCATTGAGTTTTACGCCTTCACTTTTGGCAGCTAAACCTTGAAAAATTTCAATCCATTCTTATCTCATCCAGATGAGATGGATACTGGCAAAATCGGAATTTATCCGCGCTTACAGCTATGATCCGCGCCAGCAAATCCTGCGCGTGCGTTTTAAGAACGGCCGCGTTTATGATTACCGCGACATTGGCAGCAGGCTGTTTGCTGAATTTGTGAATTCAGACTCACAAGGCGCGTTTCTCAATCAGCACATTAAACCCGACAGGGAATATAAGATGGTGGCATAAGGCTGTTTTTTGATCTTACTTGAAAAGAAGGCGATAAATAACTGCCATCATATTAAGTGCAACACCACCTTTGCGTGACGGCTTAACCTCAGCAAGATCAATTTGGCCATCGCTTTTGAATTCGCTGACTGACAGGTTGGAAACCGCGACCCCATTCAAACCACCAAAAGACATATCTGCAGGTTTCATGCTGATGGCAGCAAGAGCTGCGCCAAGTTCCTTTTCGGATAATTTTGTCAGTTGATTAGGCACTTCCCACATATCATTGTCGAGACCCGCGGCATTGGTAAAGATGTCGATGGCTTCTTGCTGCGTGTCACCTTTCACATCGCGCTGCATGTATTTCTTCATCGCTGCGCCTTCGGCTTCGACAAGCTTCGCCATAACGCTTTTTTCGATTTTCTGACCGTTGATATAAAACTCGCCGTTCCTGAACGAAAAGCCATTCGGAAAACTTGCCATCTGATAGGGCTTGAGTGTCGCAGGCGGTCGCCGCGCTGCCATTGCTTTCAAAAAAGCGCGTGCTGTTATTTCTTGTACGGTCTGTTGTTGCACCGGATTATTTTTTGAAGATACCGTATTAACAGCTTCACCCATGGCACTCTCCCGTTTGATCCGGTTGTAACAATGAAGCCTGCTTCCGTCCACGACACGTAAAAGTTGCTGTAACTTGTTTCTGGCGGCCTAGGCAGGGTTCGAACCTGCGACCTTGTGCTTTGAAGGCACCTGCTCTGATCCAGTTGAGCTACGAGGCCACGGTTCTTTTTAATACAGGCGCAGCTAATCTGCCACCATCGCCGGAATATTTTCTGCGTCAGGCTTTTTACTTTTCGGTACGCGCAGGAAAATGATCAGCGGCATCACGGCAATCACTGTCCACATCATGAAACGAAAATCGTTGAGATAGGAGATCAGCGCGGCCTGCCTGTTCAATTCACCGTCGAGCAGCGCATACCCCACGCCAGAACCCTGCCGCAAAATCGGCGGCAGCACTTTCATCAGCGCCTGCACGTTATAAACCGTCAGCGATTCACCGAGATAGGTGTGGTTCATCTGGATAAACCCGCTCAGCATTGCGATCACGACCGACACACCGATGGAGGAGCCGAGATTGCGCATTAGACTGAAAATACCGGCCGCTTCTGTGCGCGTGTGCGGCGGCAGGGTTGAATAAGCGATCGTGCTCAGCGGCACGAAAATAAAACCAAGACCAAAACCCTGCACGATGCCCGTCATGACGAACATCCATTCTGGAACGAAGATCGAGAACAACGACATTTCCCACAGCGAATAGGCCGTCAGCGCGAGGCCGGTAAAAATCAGCAGCCGCACATCGACCTTGCCGAGAAGCTTGCCGACGATCACCATCGTCACTGCCGTGCCGATGCCGCGCGGCGCGAGCGTGAGGCCGACATCGATGACCGGATAATTCATCAGCACCTGCATGAAAGGCGGCAGCAGCGCAATTGTCGCCAGCAGAATGATGCCAGTAAAAAAAATGAACACGGCCGCCGTCATAAACAGCCGGTCTTTCAAAATTTCAAAACTCAGAAAAGGATGCCTGGCATAGGCCGCATGCACGACATACATCCACGTGCCGGACAGGATGAGCATAAAATAAATGCGGATTTCGATTGATTGAAACCAGTCTTCGCTTTGCCCGCGGTCGAGCAGCAATTGGAGTGCACCGAGCGCAAGGCTGAGAGCGAAAAAACCGAAAAAATCGAACGGACGGTCGTGCGGTTTCGTATCGGGCAAAAATTGCCAGATACCCAGAAAGCACATCAGACCGAATGGCACGTTGATATAAAAGACCCAGCGCCAGTTATAATATTCTGTGAGATAACCACCAAGCGTAGGGCCAAGGATCGGCCCGACCATCACGCCGAGACCCCACAGTGCCATCGCCTGCCCGTGTTTTTCCTTTGGATTGATATCGAGCATTACCGATTGCGCGATCGGCACCAGCGCAGCGCCAAACGCACCTTGCGCAAGGCGGAACACGACCATCTGTGTAATCGACGTCGCGGCACCGCATAACATTGAAGTGAGTGTAAAACCCGCAATCGAAATCAGAAAAACTTTCTTGCGGCCGAAGCGACCGGCCATCCAGCCCGTCGGCAATGTCATGATGGCGGATGCGATAATGTAGGACGTCAGCACCCAGCTGACCTGATCCTGCGTCGCGGCCAGTGACCCCTGCATATGCGGCAGCGCGACGTTGGCGATCGTGGTGTCGAGCACCTGCATAATGGTAGAGAGCATCACCGAAAGGGTGATCAGCCCCTTGTGCGGAACGGGCTTGAACGTGGCCGCGCTCATTCCGCGCCGAAGCCGAACATCCGCGAGATACGGCGATAGCGCGTGTCGATATCGACATTGGCGCTCATGCCTGCGGCCAATGGCGGCGCACCTTTGTAATTTTCAAATTCAAGCCGCACCATGATACGCTGCACGACCTTCACCCAGTTGCCCGAGGCATTCTGCGGCGGCAGGATCGAAAATTCCGCACCCGTTGCCGGCGTCACGCTGATGACCTTGGCACGCCATTCATGGCTGGGATAGGTGTCGACATCGATCAGCGCAGGCTGGCCGGGGCGCACATAAGTCAAATCCGTTTCCTTGAAATTGGCTTCCACCCACGGGTGCGCATCGTCCACGAGGCTGAATAAAGGCAGCGCCGTCGTGACATAAGAGCCGACAACGGCGTTCACGTTTGCGACCACGCCATCGATCGGCGCCTTCACATCGGTGCGATCGAGATCGAGTCTGACTTTATCGAGCAATGCTTTTGCCTGGCGATAGCGCGCATTCTGCTCCAGCGGCTCATCGGGATTTCCGCCGAGCTGTGAAAGGACAGCCGCCACCGCCTGTTTGGCAGCGTTCGCCGATGACACGGCCGTATCGCGATCGTGTTGGGCTTCATCCAGTCTTTGCTTTGCACCCGCCCCCGTTTTCACGAGCTGCGCATAGCGATTATATTCGCCCTGCTGGTAGCGAACATTATCTTCCGCCGATTTCAGATCGGCGATGCGCGCCTGATACGTCGCGCGCTGCGCTTCGACATCGCTTTTGACGGCGGCGAGATTGGCATCCGCCTGCGCGAAAGCGATTTCATAAGGCGCCTTGTCGATCTGGAACAGCACCTGCCCCACTTTGACACGGTCGTTATCTTTGACGGAAATTGCAGTGACGCGCCCGCTGACTTCGGCCGCAATCAAAACTTTATCGGATTTGATATAGGCGTTATCGGTGCCGACAAACCGCTCACCCCATAGATAAAACAGGGCGCCGACCAGAAACAGCAAAACAGGCCCGGCAGCGATCAGGGTGAACCGTTCCTGCTTTGAACGCTCGCGAAACAGTTTTTTCTTTTTTTCAGGAGTCGGGTTCATGAAGAAATTGATACTTTCAACTCTTATATGGTTTTGTTCGATAACCCGCGCAAGGCTGGAAAAGTAATTATCATTGCCAGTTCGTTGCGTTCAAACAGCCTTGAAATGGCGACCTTAAGCTCGGCTCGAACCATAAATGAGGCGCCAGCCGAATGACAAACAAAAAGCGCTGGTTCAAATATTCTAAAAATGGCGACCTCGGCTGGACTCGAACCAGCGACCTGCCGCTTAGAAGGCGGCTGCTCTATCCAGCTGAGCTACGAGGCCGGTCTTATAAAATTTCGCTGATATAAGGCGAATAAGCAAGCGACAGGGCCGCTAAAGCAGGGTGCAGGCTAATGCGTCCACAGCCCTTTGCGGTCGGCGCGGAAATTATCCGAATAAGACGCGGTCGAAGCTTCGGCAGACGGCGTTTCCTGCTCAATCTCGTAAGAAATATTGTTGCGCGCGGCATAGGCCACGGCCTCCTCCGCCGTTTCAAAACGCAGCGAGATCTGCTGGCGCATGTCACCACTGGCTGTCCAGCCCATGAGAGGTTCGACAGCTTTCGGCTGTTCCGGCTCATATTCCAGCAGCCAGTTTTTCAACGCCGCCTTGCCGGACTGCATGGCCGTTTTCGAAGGTTTGTAGATGCGTGCTTTCATGATTTTTATTTATGGCAATTCGGCTTCACAGGCAAGCTAGCAGCCGTCGTCATCGATCTGCGAGCGACTGGCAATGAATTTACGGTTTTCCTGCACGGAAATGAAATTGACCGAATAAGTCGGCGTATCGCAATCAATCGAGGCTTCATAAGTATCAACAAGAATTGTCGTCTTTCCGGTAACAGTCATGGCCGATTTATTTTTGAGTTTCCCGAGCGCGGCAGCTGGAATAACATCTTTCACGAATTTTTCCGGATTGATGAAACTGATTTCCTCGATAGGACCCCTGTCATGCCAATAAGGCAGGGTTGCTGCACTTGCTTTGTCCGGCATGAAGAAAAGAACGCCGTCTCCATCTACATTGCCTCTGAAATAGCCGTAGAGATAGGTGCCCGTCAGAACGAAGGAGCCTTTGAAACGGATAGAGCTGCCGTATTCGTCGTTAAAAGAAAATTCCTGAACGGGACTTGTCGCCGGAATGGCAAATTCGACGCTACCTTCTTTGGCGTGGACAAGACGGTCTTTCGTTTCTGCACAAGCCAAGCTGACGGTGAAGATGAGCGAAAAAAACGAGAGAAGGATTTTCATAAAGAGCCTAGCGGTAATGATATCGGCAGGAATTGCCTCACCTCGTTTTACTCGGCTCGCCCTACGGGCAAATGCTGCGCATTTGGCCAACGCCCTTTCGGGCCGCTGTGAACCTGCTTCGCAGGCGCACAATCTTTCGCCAGACATTTTAATTATGAGAAAAAACATTCTCATAATTAAAATGCTTCTGAAAGTTTCCCGCCATAATGAGTGAA
>JAZKID010000032.1:0-4579 GCA_040385045.1 Pseudomonadota bacterium
TCGACAGTGACAAGGAACGCGTTTCGCTCGGCATCAAGCAGCTCACCGAAGATCCGTTCGGCGGCGAGCGTCAGGAAGGCGAACTGAAAAAAGGCGCCATCGTGACCTGCGAAGTGATCGAAGTGAAAGAAAACGGTGTCGATGTCAAAATCATCGGCACGGATTTCACCACCTTTATCCGCCGCTCCGAGCTTGCGCGTGACCGTTCCGATCAACGTCCTGAACGCTTTGAAAAAGGCGAGAAGATGGATGCGCGCGTGACGCTGTTCGATAAATCTGCCCGCAAGGTTCAGGTCTCGATCAAGGCGCTGGAAATGGCCGAAGAAAAAGAAGCGATTGCCCAGTACGGTTCGGCCGACAGCGGCGCGTCGCTTGGCGACATCCTTGGCGCTGCGATGAAACAGCGCACGTCTGACGGCGAAGAAGCAAAGCCAAAGAAAGCGGCAAAGAAAGAAGCCGCTGAAAGTGACGATGCCGCTGAAAAGCCGAAGAAAACGAAAAAGGCAAAAGCGGAAGGTGAAGAGGGCGAAGAAGCCCCAAAAGCTGCCAAGACTAAAAAGAAAGATGCGTCAGCCGCTTAATCCATTAAACAACACCAAAGAAAAGCCCGCCTTTCCGGCGGGCTTTTTTATTGAGTCCTTGGAACGATGTCTGTGCCGCCAACGTTTTTAAAAGATAGCAAAAGAGGTTTATCATGGCTGATACGCACGAGCAGTTCTGGACAATGATCAAAAAATTTCGCACCTGCATGGTCACGACGATTGACGGCGGCTTGCTGCGTTCCCGCCCGCTGGCGCCTTTGACGCTTGGTCACAACAAGGCGATTTATTTTCTCGTCGCGCGCGATTCCCATAAAATTGAAGAGATTGAAAAATTTCCGCAGCTGAACCTGTCTTTCGCCAGCGATGGAAAAAACGAATATGTATCCGTTTCGGGCGATGCGTCTTTCAGCGATGACATTGCTCTCAAAAAAGAACTCTGGAGCGAAATGGCTGATATCTGGTTTGATCACGGCCCTGAAGATCCGAATGCCATCGTGCTGATCGTCGAACCGACTGCGGCTGAGTATTGGGACGGCACGCGCAATATTGCGAAAATGGTCTGGGAGTTTGCCAAGGCAAAACTGACCAACCTCAAGCCGGACCTTGGCAAAAACCGCAAGCTCAGTTTCGGCTAAAGCGCACCGGCCTTTTCAGGATTTTGTTGTTTTTAAGCGCCGCCTCGGCCATAACCCTGATGGGTTCCTGAGGCGGAGGCGCGCATGTCCAAACGTCATTTTCATATCTCGATCGTTCCTGTCACTTTTTTTGACCAGAACTGCATGCTGGTCTGGTGCACGCAAACGATGAAGGGCGCCGTGATCGATCCCGGCGGTGACGTGCCGCTGATCGAAGAAGCGATTGCCAAAACGGAAGCCACTTTCGAAAAAATTCTTTTGACGCATGGCCATATCGATCATGCCGGCGGGGCACAGCTTTTATCCGAACGCCTCGAATGTCCTGTGATCGGCCCGCATGAAGACGATCAGCCTCTGATGGATGAACTTGCCGCGCAGGGACTTGAATTCGGTTTGGACGATGCGCAAGCCGTCGTTCCGAACCAGTATCTCAGCGAAGGCGATGAAATAACGATTGGAAACCTGAAATTCGAGGTTCGTCATATTCCCGGCCATACGCCTGGGCACGTCATCTTCGTCAATCATGCCGACGGCTTTACGCTATCCGGCGATACGATTTTTCAGAATTCGGTCGGCCGCACAGATTTTCCATACAGCGATACCGATGCGCTGTTCACGGCCATTAACGAAAAAATGCTGACCTTGCCGGATGAGATGCTGCTGCTGCCGGGGCACGGTCCCGCAACGACAATTGGCCAGGAGCGGAAATCAAATCCGTTCCTGCAGCAGGTGAAAGAAGCTTGAAGTTTATGCCGCCGCTTTTTGCGGCATCTTGATAACCTGAAGGTCGCGCTCGAATTCGGCGGCGCCGCGTTTCAGTTGCGGCGTCAGGGCCTGAAAATATTTAATCGGCAGGCCTTTGATCGGCGATCCATGCATGCCGTAAGAAAACTTGCCGGTGTCGATATTGTAAGGGAAATAGATTGTTTCATCCTTGCTGGACGCGACCATCAGCGAGATGCCGGTTTTCTGATCGTAATAAAGGGTGAGATCGTGGCTCATGAGGCGATCAGACTTTTACGAAATAGCCCGAAAGATCGCTTTTCATTTGCTTGCTGAAAGTCGCGATCTGATCGAGCGCTTTCGAAGGAATGTTTTTGTCGGGCGCGCGGTTGCCGCCGACAAGAAGAGCATTGCTGGTGCGTTGCGTTTGATTAAGCGAGAAAGCGCTCGCTGCGCGAGCGGCACTCCCTAAACCAAAACCCTGAATCTGACCAACTGACATGACACTCAACTTCTGTTTTAAACCTTCGACGAGCGTATCATAGAAATCGGCGATGAAAAGCGCGAAGCCGTTTTAACTTTAACGCGTTAAGGAATTTTTTGACTTTGCTTTACGACTTTTTAATCATGTAAGTGCCGAAACGGCTTCAAAAATTTCGGAAGCTTTAAAAAAATAATTCGCATTTGATGCAGTTGTTAAGATTTGCGCCGATGTTAAACGTCGACGCTGGCATCCAGGGCATTTTCGACGATGAAATCGCGGCGCGGTTCGACCAGATCGCCCATCAGTTTCGAGAAAACATCATCGGCTTCGTCGAGCGCGCCGATTTTCACCTGTAATAAAGAGCGGATGTCGCGGTCGAGCGTCGTTTCCCAGAGTTGCTCGGGGTTCATTTCGCCGAGACCTTTATAACGCTGCAGGGAAAGACCCTTGCGGCCGACGTCGAGAATGGCGGTGACGAGTTCCATCGGTCCGTGAATGACGCGGTCTCCATCCTTGCGGCGCAAAATGGCCGGGCGGGCATAGGCTTCCTGCAAGGATTTCGCCATCGATCTCGTAACGCTCCGGCACGCCGCGCAGTTCGCGCTCGAAAACAAAGCCGGCCGATGACACGTTAACGGACCAGCCGCGCTCAAGATCGTCGGCAAGGCTGTCGAGACGTTTGGCAATATAAGTGCCCGCCTGTTGCGCGCTTTGCTGGTCGTTCAGCAATGACGGGTTCAGCGCGCCGGCAATGGCGGCCTGTTCGATGATGGATCGGGGATAGCGTGAATTCAGCGACATCAGGATCTGCCGCGCATTGCGAGCTTCTTTGATCATCGATTCAAGGTCGGCGCCTGCGCGCTGGTCGGTGCCGCCAACCAGGGACCACGTGACGGTTTCAT
Organism: Pseudomonadota bacterium; assembly: GCA_040385045.1. GTDB lineage: Bacteria > Pseudomonadota > Alphaproteobacteria > Rhizobiales > UBA4765 > JAZKID01. The sequence continues at coordinate 3,287 of JAZKID010000032.1, forward strand.
TCGCGGTGAAGGTGCCCGCGACGAGAAAGTCTTCGAGCGCGCGTTCGTTCTTGATGTAATTTTCCGATTTGCCGCGCGTGACTTTATAAAGCGGCGGCTGCGCGATGAAGAGATGGCCGCGCTCGATCACCTGCGGCATCTGGCGATAGAAGAAGGTGAGCAGCAGTGTGCGGATGTGCGAGCCGTCGACGTCGGCGTCGGACATGATGATGATTTTGTGGTAGCGCAACTTTTCGATATTGAAATCGTCGCGGCCGATACCGGTGCCGAGCGCGGTGATCAGCGTGCCGATTTCCTGTGACCCAAGCATCTTGTCGAAGCGTGCGCGTTCGACATTGAGAATTTTACCGCGCAAGGGCAGTACGGCCTGATATTCGCGGGCGCGGCCCTGCTTGGCCGAGCCGCCGGCGCTATCGCCCTCGACGATGAAAAGTTCAGACTTTGCCGGGTCACGTTCCTGACAGTCGGCGAGCTTGCCCGGCAGTGAATTGATGTCGAGCGCGCCTTTACGCCGCGTCAGGTCGCGTGCCTTGCGGGCCGCCTCGCGCGCTGCTGCTGCTTCGATGACCTTGCTGACGATAATCTTCGCTTCAGAGGGGTGTTCCTCGAACCACCTGTTGAGCGCTTCGTTCATCGCGCTTTCAACAACGGGGCGCACTTCGCTTGAAACCAGCTTGTCTTTTGTCTGCGATGAAAATTTCGGGTCCGGCACTTTCACGGAAAGAACCGCCGTCAAACCTTCGCGGCAATCGTCGCCGGTCGGCTCGATCTTTTCTTTTTTCGAAATGCCGGAACTGTCGGCATAGCCCGTCACCTGCCGCGTCAACGCGCCGCGAAAACCGGCGAGGTGTGTGCCACCGTCGCGTTGCGGAATGTTGTTGGTGAAGCACAGCACCGTCTCGTGGTAGCTGTCGTTCCACTGCAAGGCGCATTCGACGGTGATGCCGTCTTTTTCCGATGTCATGATGATCGGCGTTGGAAGAAGCGATGTCTTGGCGCGGTCGAGATATTTGACGTAAGCCTCAAGCCCGCCTTCATACATCAGTGTTTCTGATTTGATTTCGGCATGGCGCGCATCGGTCAAAACAATCTTCACGCCGGAATTGAGGAAGGCGAGTTCGCGCAGGCGATGTTCAAGTGTCTTGTAATCGAACTCGATCATCGTGAAAGTTTCGGTTGAGGGCAGGAACGACACCTCGGTGCCGCGGCGTCCGTTGCCTTCGCCGACGATGACCAGGGGGGACACCGCGTCGCCATGGCGAAACTCCATGGCGTGCTCCTTGCCGCCCCGCC
>JAZKID010000032.1:4589-4859 GCA_040385045.1 Pseudomonadota bacterium
TCGATCATCGTGAAGGTTTCGGTAGAGGGAAGGAAAGTGACTTCTGTTCCCTTCTTTCCGTCGCTGCTGCCACGTTCGGCGAGCGGCGCGACCGAATCGCCGTGGACAAATTCCATGTAATATTCTTTGCCGGCACGCCATACGGTCAGCTTCAGCAAAGATGAAAGCGCATTGACGACGGAGACGCCGACGCCATGCAGGCCGCCGGAAACTTTATAGGAATTCTGGTCGAATTTCCCGCCCGCATGCAGCTGGGTCATGATGACCTCG
>JAZKID010000033.1:0-2198 GCA_040385045.1 Pseudomonadota bacterium
AAGCACTTGGCGTCAAGATGGATCGCGGCATGGTCATTGCCGATGGCCTCGGCAAGACGAGCGTGAACGGTATTTATGCCATCGGCGACGTGGCCGGCGCGCCCATGCTGGCCCACAAGGCTGAGCATGAGGGTGTGGTGTGCGTCGAAGGTATCGCAGATAAAAAACCGCATGCAGTCGACAAATCAAAAATCCCCGGCTGCACCTATTGTAATCCGCAAGTGGCGTCTGTCGGCATGACAGAGGCACAGGCGAAGGAAAAAAAGATCGACATCAAGGTCGGCAAGTTTCCGTTCATCGGCAACGGCAAGGCAATCGCGCTCGGCGAGCCGGACGGTTTGGTGAAAACGATCTTCGATGCGAAAACAGGTAAACTTCTCGGTGCGCATATGGTCGGCGCCGAAGTAACCGAACTTATTCAGGGTTTCGTTATAGCCATGAATCTGGAGACAACAGAGGAAGATTTGATGCACACCGTCTTCCCACATCCCACGCTTTCTGAAATGATGCATGAAAGCGCCCTTGCGGCTTACGGCCGCGCCATCCATATCTAAACAAGGAGAACAATCATGAACGGACAAAGCTTACTCGTTACTCTTCTCATCGGTCTCGTTGCAGGCTGGCTCGCCAGTCTCATCATGGGCGGCGGCGGGCTGATCCGCTCTCTTGTCACTGGCCTGATCGGTGCCTTCGTCGGCTGGGCACTGGTTTACTATTTCCACATTAACATCGGTATCGACAATGCATTGTTAGCCCAGATTGTCGTCGCGACAATCGGCTCAATTATCGTGATTTTTGTCGCACGGATTGTTGCGTGATAGATTATCTTTATGGTTGTCGTTCTTGATCGCATAAACCAGAAACCGCGCCACCCGGAAAAGGCGCACCGGCCGGACCAGCCGATGCTGCGCAAGCCGGACTGGATCCGCGTGAAGGCGCCGACATCACCCGTTTACGGCGCGACGCTTGATATCGTGCGCGAAAACCGCCTCGTGACGGTTTGCGAAGAAGCGGGCTGCCCGAACATCGGCGAGTGCTGGTCGCAGAAGCATGCCACCTTCATGATTATGGGCGATACCTGCACGCGTGCCTGCGCTTTCTGCAATGTGAAGACAGGCATGCCGCAGCCTCTCGATTTGGCTGAGCCGGAAAACGTTGCGCGCGCCACAGCCCAGCTTGGCCTGAAACACGTCGTCATCACATCGGTTGACCGCGACGATCTGGCCGACGGCGGCGCTGAACATTTTGCACAAACGATTCGCGCAATCCGCAAGGCGACGCCGCAAACGACAATTGAAATCCTCACGCCGGATTTTTTGCGGAAAGAAAGTGCGCTCGAAGTTGTCGTTGCCGCGAAGCCGGACGTATTCAACCATAATCTTGAAACCGTTGCGTCGAAATATCTCAGCGTCCGCCCCGGTGCGCGGTATTTTCATTCCATCCGCCTATTGCAACGTGTGAAAGAACTTGATCCGCAAATGTTCACGAAGTCTGGCATCATGGTCGGCCTTGGTGAAGAGCGGAATGAGATCGTTCAGTTGATGGATGACTTGCGCTCTGCCGATGTCGATTTTATCACCATCGGCCAATATCTGCAGCCGACACGCAAGCATCACGCTGTTATCCGTTACGTCACGCCGGAAGAATTCAAATCCTATGAGACGATTGCTTACACCAAAGGCTTTGCGATGGTGTCGTCTTCGCCGCTCACGCGTTCGTCACATCATGCCGGCGACGATTTTGCCAAGCTGAAAGCGGCACGCGATGCAAAACCTGCGCGCTGATGCCGCGTCGTAGCGTCGACCATCACGTTCCATACAGCCCGCAACAGATGTTTGCCGTGGTCGCCGATGTGACCGCTTACCCGCAATTCGTGCCTTATTGCGCTGCAATGCAAGTGAAGTCGCAAAAGCGAATAGGTGATATCGAAACCCTGATGGCCGTCATGACAGTGCGTTACAAGATTTTTGAAGAGCATTTTACAAGCGCTGTTTCACTGGATCATCAAAACCTGCATGTCGATACCACGCTTGTTGCGGGTCCGTTTCGTAAGCTTGAAAACAGCTGGCGCTTTGAGGCGGAAGGCGATGGTGCGCGCATTCGCTTTTATCTCGAATATGAGTTTCGCTCACGCCTACTTGAAGCAATGCTGGGAGGCGTCTTTCACCGCATGTTCGCGAATTTTGAGCAGGCATTTG
>JAZKID010000034.1:0-5524 GCA_040385045.1 Pseudomonadota bacterium
AGGCGGCACAACAGCAGCAGTTGCTCCAGCAGGCGCAACAGCAGCAGGCTGGTCAACAACAGGCTCCGCAAGGAACCTCGCAGCCAGCTCCGACATCGAGCAATAGTGTTGTGCAAAGTCTTGTGAGCCTGCTGCCAGCCGCTCTTCCAGCTATTAAAAAGCTGTTCGAGCCAAAGCAGCCAAAGGTTGATCCGCGTCTTGCAGCTTATTACCAGCAGCAGACTCCGCAAATCGATCCGCGTGATCCGCGTTACGCAGCTTATATTGCGCAGCAACAGCAAGCTGCTGCTATGCAGCAGTATGCTCAGGTGCAGTATAACCCCTACTTGCCGCGCGCCTAAAAACGCTCGTCCTTGATGGCGAAACCCGCTCTGCGAAAGCAGGGCGGGTTTTTTGTTGCATAATATATGCGCTGCTTGAACTGCAAAGAATGCGTCTGCAGCCATCATCATACTTAATAATTTGTATTTTAGAGGTGTTTGCTGGTTAACGTTTAACCGTTTTCGAGCTTACCAGATTTTAATCGTGTAAATTAAATCGAATTTATCTCGACCTCGCTACATTCGTTTCATGAACAGCCGATCAGAGCTGTCATGGAAACAGAAGTTGAAACAGTGGGGCGTTGAAATGACACAATCAAATAATTTTGCTCGTGAAGAAGCTAAAGCTGGCGAAGTCACGAAATATAATCCGGAAGTCAAGGCGAACTACCTTGAAGCTCTTTCTTACGTTGAGCGCGCGCATCGGTCCTTGCTCGATGTCATTAAAGACGAATTCGAGCGCGCCGGTCGTTCGGACGTCAACCCGGTGCAGGCTTTGATCCTGTTCCACATGGGCGACAGCGAATTGACTGCAGGTGAATTGAAAACGCGCGGCTATTATCTCGGCTCGAACGTTTCGTACAACCTGAAGAAACTTGTCGAACTCGGTTACGTTCATCATCAGCGTTCGCGCGTTGACCGCCGCGCCGTCAAAATCAAACTGACGGACAAAGGCCAGGACATCCGCAGCATCGTTGACAAGCTTTATGATCGTCACACAGCTTCGCTCGAAGTTGTCGGCGGCATCAGCATCGAAGATTTCCAGATGATCTCGCAGACATTGCAGCGCCTGGAACGCTTCTGGGTCGACCAGATCCGTTACCGTCTCTAAGTTTTAGGGAGATATCGTTCGCGATATCTCCCGACCAGATCCTCAGGCGGCGCATGGGTTGTGAGACATAAAATCTCACAAGGGGCAAGACAACCGCTTGAAGATGTAATGACCCGGCCGAAAGGCCGGGTTTTTTTATTTAGTATGCAAATAAAAAAAGCGGCTGAACCAGCCGCTTTCTCTCTCCTGTATTTCAGAAACCTTACCAGTTGAGCTGGTAGGGCAACTGTTGCTGCCAAGGCTGGTAAGGCAACTGGTACGATGACGAAACCGGCGACTGCGCCTGGTAACCCTGCAGCACGAGGTTTGCGCGATCGCGTGTCAGCTGCGCAACCTGAGCCTGCGCACCGTTCAGCTGTGTAATAGCCGTTCTCCACGCATCAAGTGTCGTTGCACTGGAAACTGCTGCGTTAGCCGAGGTCACTGCTGTGTTTGCCGTGTTCAGCTGGTTGTCGAGATTTGCCAGTGTCGGGTTTGCCGACGCGCTGTTCGATAACAGGCTCGTCAGGTCCACACCGGCCATTCTTGCATCCGAGAAGACCTGAGCCAGCATCGAATTCGGGCTGACATTGCCGCTGCGCATCGCATCAAACACAACAGCTTTATCTGCGGGAGATGCCATCAGCGCGTTAATACGGGCTGTTGCAACGCCCTGGACTGTCGCGCCCGGGGCCGATGCCGCGTTTCCTGCCGCAATATAACGGCCGAGGGCGGCATCCAGTGCAGCATTGTTTTGCGACACGTTATTCATCGACCAGTATGGCAAAGAACTCTGCGTGCCCGGCGCGCCGAGTTGCGGCACGGACGGATTGTAATACGGACTTCGCAGGCCAAGATTGAGACCGTTGTTCAGCCAGTTGTTGTTCAGCGGTGATTGCAGCATCGACGAAGGATTATAATAGGACGATGCCGGCCAATCACTGTAAAAACCATTGTTCGCCTGCGGCAAAATCGAGCGATCAAAAATAGGTGGTGTCTGGTATGGAGGCACGTTCGAATTCAGCAGATTGCTGAACGGATTATTATATGTCGTCGACAATGGTTGCGCCGTAATTGGCGGTAGTGAAGCTGGAAAGTATGTCATTTTAAAAATCCTCTGTTAAAAAAATCAGTCTCAATAAAATTATTCAATTCTAGTAATAAGCGTACTGGTTTGGCGCGTAGTTTTGGTAAGGCGTATTGTAATAAGAATTATTGTTCTGATACGGGCTCGCCTGATAGCCGTAATTGTTTCCGTATCCGCCATAACCGTAATTGTTGTAAGCGTAATAAGGCGCGCTCGGATAACCGTAACTGTTCGCCGGATCGCCCGCGTAATATCCGTAATTGTCGAAGGCCGGATAATTGCCGAACGGCTGGTAAGGCGCCGTGTTCATGCCGTATTGAACGGGACGCAGAAGCGAAAGAGCATTCCCGTCGCCACGCGCGCCCATCGTTGTCATCCACTGGCGATCATTATTGGTCAGAGATCTGCCTTTGTTATCGGTCACCTGACCGGCATAAATCTGGCTCATCAGCTGAAGACCCTGATTTGAATTCAGGAAGGCTGCCGTTGCAGGGTTGTCGAAATTGGCCGGCAGAGCATAGTGTGCCAGCGTATCCGTCAATGCCGTGTTGAATTTCTGCGATGAAATCGCTCCGTTTTGCTCATCGCTGCGATCGGGACGCGTAAGGCTTTTGACGCCGAAATAACCACCGACACCCAGTGCCGCCAGAAGACCGTAACCTAAAGTATCCATTTTTATAACCTCTTAAAATCTTAATTTAAGAAAGGTTACCATGTATTATGAACAAGATATTAACAGACTAATCTTTACCTTAATAAGTAAACTTGTAATGAAATCTGTCTTTTGCCGCGTGTTCTTAAAAACGGCATGCAGCATGTCTATATATAACGGGAATACATGGGGTTGCCTTATGAAAGCCGAATTGTTTGGCGCATCGTAAGTCTTGGGAATCAGCCTATATTGTACCTGAATAAATCCCGCGAGGAGATGGGACCTGATAATGTTTACAAATCTGCGCGCCGCAAAACTTGGTTTCATCTGTCTTTCCGCATTGATCGGCGTGAATGCTGTTTCAGCGCAGGAGAGCGTCGAATGGCGCGAGGGTTTCGACGTGACTGTTCCGGGCGAACCAACACAGCAGGTTCTGTCCCCGATGGTCGGGCCGCGTTCTGTCGCGGCCACGGAAGCCGCTATCGCACAATACACGCAGATCGTCGAAAAGGGTGGCTGGAATACAGTTTCCGCGAGCGAGATTTTACGCGTCGGCGCGCAGGGTTCTGCTGTTACGCAGTTACGCCGCCGTCTGATGGCTTCCGGCGATCTCCAGCAGAATGTCGGCCGCTCCGATGTGTTCGATACTTATGTTCAGACAGCCGTGCGACGCTTTCAGGTGCGCCATGGCATCGTGCCCGACGGCGCCGTCCGCGCGAATACTTTTGCTGCGCTGAACGTTCCGGCAGAAGAACGCCTTCGTCAGCTGCAACTGAATTTGCCGCGCCTGCAAACGATGTCGCGCGATCTTGGCCAGCGTTATGTACTGATGAACATTCCGGCCACCCAGCTTGAAGCTGTCGAGTCGGGGAATGTCGTGCAGCGCCATGGCACCGTGGTCGGCAAGATTGACCGCCAGTCGCCGGTGCTTGCGGTAAAAATTTCTGAAATCAATTTCAACCCGTTCTGGACCGTTCCGCTGTCGATCATCCGCAAGGACCTGATCCCGAAAATGCAGAAGGACCCGAATTATCTGAGCGATAACAGTATTCGCATCTATGACGGCAAAGGCGCCGAGTTGCCTCCGCAGGCGATCGACTGGCAAACGACACAGGCCGTCAATTTCCGTTTCCGTCAGGACCCGGGCGATATCAACTCGATGGGCTCGGTCCGTCTCGGCATGCCGAACACGGAAAATGTCTACATGCACGATACGCCGCAGAAATCCCTGTTCGGCGAAGATGCGCGTTTCCATTCTTCCGGTTGCGCACGCGTACAAAATGTTCGCGATCTCGTAACGTGGCTGTTGCAAAACAATCCGGAATGGTCGCGCGGCCGCATCGATCAGGCTGTCCGCACCGATGAGCGCGTCGATGTTGCGCTAGGTCAGCCGGTTCCTGTTTACTGGGTCTACATCACGGCATGGGCGAACGAAGAGGGCGCGCAATTCCGTGAAGATATTTACGGCCGCGACAAGATGCATCTCGCGGGCGACTATCATATCCCTGCAACGCCTTTCGACAAGGTCGGTGCGCAGGCTTATCTTCCCGGCCATGCATCGGTAAGAAAAGCACCGAAAGCGGCTGGACAAAAGCCGCCACAAGCCGCGGCGCAACCTGCAAAAACGCCACAGGCTAAAGTACAAACCCTGAAGCCGACCTCGCTGAACCAGCAGGCGCAGAAAATCAATGCCGGTCCTGCCTCTAGAAATGCGCAAGCACCAACGGCATCAATCAAGGCGCCTGTGACGAAATCTGTTCCGGCGGCTGTCAAAAGACCGCAAAGTGCCGGTGGAAAAACCTGATGCCGAAGGGCGACGTTTATTTTGAACATGTCGCCATCAGTTCTTATGCCAAATGCTCCGCCATCGATCCTGAAACAGGCACGGAAGTTTCTGTGATGGGCCCGGTCAGCGCCCGCCCGCGCGACCTTGAAAAACTGGCGCTGGCCAAGTTAAGGCGGCGCCTGAAAGAAAAGGCGTTTTAGCCCAATCATTCATATCATTTGCGCTTTTGCGCAGGGCACGTTACCAGTGTTGCACCCACTATATAAGGTATATAGCCGTGAACACAGCAACAAAACGCAGCACCCCTCCCATGACCGATTTTTTCAATACATCCCTGCATGACAGCGACCCGCAACTGGCTGCCGCGATCGCGTCCGAATTGGACCGCCAGCAAAACGAAATCGAGCTGATCGCATCCGAGAACATTGTTTCGCGCGCGGTGCTGGAAGCGCAGGGCTCGGTGCTCACCAATAAATATGCCGAAGGTTATCCGGGTAAACGTTATTACGGAGGCTGCCAATTCGTCGACGTTGCGGAAAGTCTGGCGATCGAACGTGCCAAACAACTATTCGGCTGCGGTTTCGCGAATGTGCAGCCGCATTCCGGTGCGCAGGCGAACCAGGCGGTGTTTCTTGCGCTGCTTCAGCCCGGTGATCATTTTCTCGGGCTCGATCTTAACTGCGGCGGCCATCTGACGCACGGCAGTCCGGTCAATATGTCGGGAAAATGGTTTCACCCGATTGCGTATGGCGTGGGCAAAGACGATCAGCTTGTCGACATGGAAGAAGTTGCGGCACTGGCGCGCAAGCACAAGCCGAAACTCATTCTCGCCGGCGGCTCCGGCTATTCGCGCTTCTGGGATTTCAAA
>JAZKID010000035.1:0-1987 GCA_040385045.1 Pseudomonadota bacterium
TGATCGGCATCATGGCGGCGGGCGCATTGATCGGCGGTCTTCTCACACTCTTGTTCAGAAAAAAACTTTCGGTGCGCCGCAAATTCTGGCGGTTCGTGCTGGTGTTTCTTTTTACCGTCCTTGCCACATTGGCCGTGCAAGGCATCCTGACGGGCGGGCAATTCTATACGGCGAGCTTTCTTCCGCATGATCCGCTGACGACAGTGGATGGCGTGAAGGAGCTGTTTTTTACATCGGCCAGCGGTTTTGCCTATTTTTATGTTTTCGGTCTTGATCCGTTTTGGCCCGTGATTGCTGCGGCGGCCACCCTATTTACGCTCGGCTTCTTGACGCTCCACGCTGAAGACGACACAACATATTAAAACCTTAAGGGAGAGAAACCTTGATTCCGCGTTATGCGCATCCCGATATGGTCGCCATCTGGTCGCCTGAAACACGCTACAAAATCTGGTTCGAGATCGAAGCGCATGCCGCAGATGCTCTCGCAAAGCTCGGCGTGATACCGAAAGCGGCGGCGGAAAAGGTCTGGAAAAAAGGCAAAGACGCAAAATTCGACATCGCGCGCATTGACGAGATCGAGCGCGAAACGAAGCATGATGTGATCGCTTTTCTCACCCACCTTGCTGAAATTGTCGGGCCGGAAGCACGTTTCGTTCATCAGGGTATGACGTCGTCCGACGTGCTCGATACCTGCCTCGCGGTTCAGCTGTCGCGCGCATCTGACCTGCTGCTGGAAGATCTCGACAGATTGCTTGCCGCCCTCAAGAAGCGCGCTTTCGAACACCAGATGACTCCGACGATCGGCCGCTCGCACGGCATTCATGCTGAACCGACGACCTTCGGTCTGAAACTTGCGAAATTCTATGCGGAATTTGCGCGTGCTAAAACGCGCCTGAAAAATGCGCGTGAAGAAATCGCCACCTGCGCCATTTCCGGTGCTGTCGGCACATTTGCCGCTATCGATCCGCGTGTTGAAGAACATGTCGCAAAAAAAATGGGCTTAAGCGTCGAGCCCGTCTCGACACAGGTGATTCCGCGCGACCGCCACGCGATGTTTTTCTCGACACTGGCCGTGATTGCCTCAAGCATTGAAAATCTCGCCATCGAGATCCGCCACCTGCAGCGCACCGAAGTTCTGGAAGCCGAGGAATTTTTCTCGAAAGGGCAAAAAGGTTCGTCTGCCATGCCGCACAAGCGCAACCCCGTCCTGACCGAAAATCTGACCGGCCTAGCGCGCATGGTACGTAGCTATGCCCTGCCCGCGCTTGAAAACGTCGCGCTCTGGCATGAACGCGATATCTCGCACTCATCGGTCGAGCGCTATATCGGCCCCGATGCGACGATCACGCTTGATTTTGCGTTACGCCGCTGCGCGCAAGTTATCGAAAATTTGCTTGTTTATCCGGAGACCATGCGCCGCAATCTCGACAAGCTCGGCGGGCTGATGAATTCGCAGCGGATCCTGCTTGCGCTGACGCAGGCTGGCCTGTCGCGCGAAGAGGCTTACCGCCTTGTGCAACGCAACGCGATGCCGGTCTGGCGCGGTGAAGGCGATTTCCTCAAATTGCTGCTTAAAGATAAAGATGTCCGCAAGGCTCTGGATGAAAAAACCTTGCGCGCCTGCTTCGATGAAAAGGCGCATTTTAGGCATGTGAAAACAATTTTTAAGCGTGTTTTCAAAGCCGGATGACAAAACATCACCATCACTCGAATGTGAAATAATTTGTCAAACCGATGGCAAGCGAACGGCGCTATACTGTTCACGTTACCTCAAAAAGGAGCTTGAGCAGACATAGGGCGACCCGCAACGGTCGCCCTTTTTTTTGTAAGGGGCATTGGCATTATGAAACTGATTATCACCTTTTGTTTTTCACTGGTGCTGGCTTTGTGGCCGCAGGTCTGCACAGGGCAGGACAGCACCACAGACGTGACTTACGATTATCGCGGTAAACCTATTCGTCCAGACAGCGAAAGAAACAGATATATC
>JAZKID010000036.1:0-5368 GCA_040385045.1 Pseudomonadota bacterium
CGCAACAACGCGTTCTTACATCATGATCCTGATCGTGTTCGGTGCCGTGCTGGTCGACAGGCCTGCCTTGTCGATGCGCAATATCGTCATTGCCGCAGCGATTATTCTTGCCATCGCGCCGCATGAAATTGCCGGTGCCAGTTTCCAGATGTCGTTTGCCGCCACAGCTGCGTTGATCGCCGCTCATGAACGCAAATGGTTCCCGCGCGTGCAGGCCTGGGATGACAGCTGGCTCAGCTTTCTTCTCAGTAAGGCGGTGACGATTTTTCTGATCACTGTCGCGACCAGTCTTGTCGCCGAGATTGCGACGCTGCCATATACGCTGCACCATTTTCACCGTGTCAGTACGTTCGGCATCGTCGGCAATGTGCTGGCTCTCGTTTTTATTGAACTTGCAATCATGCCGGGCGTACTGCTGACACTGCTTGCGCTGCCATTTGGTCTGGAGCAATGGACGCTGCCGATCCTTGGACTTGGCGTTGATGGCATGATTGGTGTGGCAAAATTTGTTGCCGGTTTCCCTGTTGCGCTGGTCGGCCTTTCAGGCTTTGGAACCGCATCGCTATTACTCTGCAGTTTTTCAATCGCCTGGGCATGCCTATGGCGTACAAGGATTGCTGCACTTGCGATCATTCCATACATGGCTGGCGTAGTGATCGGCTTTTATGAAAAAACGCCAGACATTTATATTTCACATACAGGCTGGAGCGTTGCGGTACGGAATGAAGCCGGAGCCTTATCGTTGCTCGCCAGTCCGCGCGAAAAATTCGCTGCGATGCGATGGCTTGAAAATGACGGTGACCGCCGCGACTTCGATGACGCATCAATCAAAAATGGCCAGCGCTGTGACCCGCTTGGATGCACGGTTCAAAACCCTGATATCGGACTGGTGGCTGTCAACTATGATCGTGCCGCCTTGGCGGAAGATTGCATGCGCGCCGATATTCTCATTTTACCGCGCAGCGAAGCACCGTCATTTTGTACGCGCCCGAAGCAAGTGATCGGAAAAAAGGAAATTCAGGCGGCGCAGGGGATGAGTATCAGCGCATCCAGAACATGGAGCGGTGAAACAGCTTTCGATGTGCAAAGCGTTGCCGAGAAGTGCGGCGCCCGCCCGTGGTGCGTGCCGGTTTCAAAAACTCAGTAACGGCGGAACAGGCCTACCAATTTGCCCTGAACGGCAATGCGCTCCGGCCCGAAAATGCGCGTTTCATAGGACGGGTTCGCAGCTTCAAGGGCGATCGACGCGCCTTTGCGGCGCAGGCGTTTCAATGTCGCTTCTTCATCATCGACAAGTGCGACGACAATGTCGCCGCTGTCCGCGTGGTTCTGCCGCTTGATCAGAACGGTGTCGCCATCGAGGATGCCTGCTTCGATCATGCTGTCACCGCGCACTTCAAGAGCATAATGCTCGCCGGCCGCCAGCATTTCGGCAGGAACGGGCAGGGTGTTGAGCTGTGTCTGAAGGGCAGTGATCGGCGTGCCCGCTGCGATGCGGCCCATGACAGGAATAAAAAGCGTTTCCGGCCCGCTTACGACAGGTGCGGCAGGTTTCTTGAGAACAGGCTTGCCGAGGCCACCTTCCACAACGCTTGGCGTAAAGCCCTTGCTGAAGCGTGCGGCTGCGCTGGCATAACTCGGATTGACAGATTCAGGTAATTTCAGCACTTCCAGCGCGCGGGCGCGGTTGGCAAGGCGACGGATAAAACCACGCTCCTCAAGGCCCATAATCAGGCGGTGAATGCCTGATTTCGATTTTAAATCAAGCGCTTCCTTCATCTCTTCGAAGGAGGGCGGCACGCCTGCCTCTTTTACGCGCTCATGAATGAACATGAGCAACTCAAACTGCTTGCGGGTCAACATTTCTAAGGCCTCGCGAATCTCTGTGCGCTTCGCTTATACATGTTCTTGCTTCGTTCCGCAAGACAACAAAAAAAGGCGGGATGACCCCGCCTTTTTCTTGAAATTCAAATTTTACGGTACTTCGACGATCTGAACAATTTCACCGTTTGGTCTCACGATAACCTGGCGCATGCCTGCATCCGTGCGAAGCGTTGCATAACGCAAGTCGTGCGGACCGCGATAGGTTTTAATGTAGGCCGTTGTCGGCAGGTCGACATAGGTAACATTCGTGCTTGCGGGAATAACATAACCGGTGCGCAGTTCGCCGTCATAAGCAATGGCTTCCGCTGAAACGCCGGCACCCGCGCCTGCTGCGGCACCTACGGCTGCGCCGATCGGTCCTGCGACAATACCGCCGACAATTGCGCCTGTAACGGTTGTCGCGGCTGTCGGGGCTCCCGGCTGTGCAGCCATGACAGGCGTGATGGCGAGCAGGGCAAGCAGCCCGGTTGTTGTGAGAAGTTTCTTCATGGATATTCTCCTAGGGTGGGGTTAAAGTAATTAATTTGCCAAACCAAAACCCATGGAAAATCGTATTGTTCCTAAGTATGTATCAAATACAAAAAAGACCTTAGTGCTGCCATGATTTCGCCATGCCGCACCGCAGCATAATTACAAAACTGTCGCGATAACGAAACCATCATAGCCTTTGGCGCCAACAGTTTGCAGGGCTGTCGCGGAAACGCGTGTTTCGCGAGAAAGCATTTCCATCAGCATGCGCACACCGCGTACATTTTCATCTGTGCTTTCGGCGTTGAGAACTTCGCCGTTGCGCACCACGTTATCGACAATGATAACGCTGCCCGGTCGCGTGAGCTTCAGGCTGTATGAAAAATAATCCGGAATATTGGCCTTGTCGGCGTCGATAAAAACCAGATCGAACGGCGATGTATTTTCTGCAACGAGCTTTGGAAGCGTTTCCAGCGCAGCACCGAGACGAATGGTAATTTTATCGGCGACCCCAGCACGCTTGAAATTATTTTGCGCAACTTCAGCGTTGGCTTTTGCGATTTCCAAAGTAACCACATGCCCGTTTTTGGGCAGGCCCCGCGCCAGCCAGATTGTGCTGTAGCCGCCAAGCGTGCCAATTTCGAGAACACGTTTTGCATTCATTGTACGCGCGAGCAAATGAAGAAACTTTCCGTGCGCAGAAGAAACCGCGATAGCAGGCAGACCCGCCTTTTCACTATCATGCAATGCCGCATTTAATGCATCGTCACCGCGGACCAATGTGGCGTCAAAATAGCGATCAATGTCGTGCCAGACAGTTTCGCTCATTTTCTTTCCCAGTTGCCTTCAAAAGGAAAACGTTTCGGCCAGAATTTTTGCAAGCGCGGTTCTGCGTCAACGCGTTTGACAATATCGGCAAGCTTCGGCGCTTCCTTATAGAAACGCGCGCGCCCGGGCGTCCAGCGCGAACAGATGGCGACATAAATATCGAGAACGGATAATGTATCGTCGAGAATATATTTTTTTGGCCCAACTTGCGCATTCATGATGCGCCAGCATTCGGCGATGCGCTCGGCTGTACGGTGAAGCAGTACGGCTTCGGCATCTTCGCTGCGTGTGAGGCGCGAAGGCACATCGCGTACCCAGAACATCGAATAGATGGAAGCGGGAATATAGACCATCCAGCGCAGGAAAGCAGCCCGCTGGGCCGAATTCAGTTTCGGCGCCAGCTTTGCTTTCGGAAAACTGTCGGTGAGCCAGATCAGGATGGCGGCGCTTTCCGTCATCAGTTCGCCGTTCGGCAGAATAAGTGCTGGCACCTGCATCAGCGGGTTTATTTTTTGCAGGCGTTTGCGTGCGGCTTCGTTGCTCCAGTTTGCGCCTTCAACAACGCGGTATGGCGCGCCGATAAGTGTCAGCGCCGCCTCGATGCAGACAGAGCCTGAACCAAGCGCGCCATAAACGGTGAATTCAGTTTTCTTCGCCATGCCGCATTATAACCCGCGGTGATGTGTGCACAAAAGAAAAAGGAGCGGTAAAACCGCCCCTTTTATACACATAACGTTTTTTAAAAACTAGGCGAAGCCACGGCGGCCGACATTAATATTCCAGTTGCCGCGGCGCCAGTTCACGCCGAAATCCCAATTGCGATAACCGGCATTGAAGTTCCCGCGATTATTCCAACGCGCGTTATAATCAATGTTGACGTTCCGGCGATTATTCCACGGCATGTTGTAATTACCGTAGGTGTACCCAAGATCTTGTACGACGCGCACAATGTATGTGCTGCCATCGGGTCCCCAGATCTGGAAGAGGCCAGGACCAACCGGTTCAGCATCGAAATAGCGGCGCGTGCCGCCGTAATTCATATAGATGCCAGATGCATCCTGCAGGAAAATATACTGATTGTTATTTTCATAAAAACCATAATTCTGATAGCGCAGGCGATTGAAATCAATTCCGTAAGTATGGAAACCGCGATGCGGGTTGTAGATAGGGCTCTGCCTCCAGCCCTGATTATTGTTCTGGTTCCAGCCCGGGTTCCAATTCTGGTTCCAGCCGCGATTCCAGTTTTTATTTTTGAATCCCGCCCATAACGAGTCGTCTCTCACGTTTTGATATGTCGGGCGCTGCGTGCGCTGGTTATTTTGATTTGTGCGGCGCTGATCGACCTGATTGTCCTGACGATTGCGATTGAAATCAGGCATCTGCGGATTGCGCTGGTCGTTTTGCGCATTCTGCCAGCGGCGGCCGCGATTGTTATTCATATTGTTTGTAGCGTTACGGTAATTATTACGATCTACATTTCGAAATTCATTAAATGGCATAGTGATCTCCTCGTATGGGTGCGGACTGGCCTAGCAAGAAAACCCATTCAAGTAAAACTTAAATGCAAGATAAGTTCCTTATATTGCTCACGAATTCGTGAAAATGACGGTTGTAGGGTGCGAAAATATGCTACCTGAAAGCGAATACATGTGCTTGAGGTATCAGTTAAATTGCTGATCTGTCAGCGTTATTCAGAAAATTGCCAAGTGCGGCCGCAACATCGGCTTCGCGCATGAAAGTTTCGCCGATCAGGAAGGTGCTTATGCCGGCTTCGTTGAGTATTTGTGCTTCTTGCGGCGTCGAAATTCCGCTTTCGCTGACAATCAGGCGGTCATCGGGGATGAGTTTTGCAAGACGTTTGCTGGTCGCGATATCGACGGAAAAGTCGCGCAGGTTACGGTTGTTGATGCCGATCATTTTTGCATCGAGCTGCAAGGCGCGTTCAAGTTCGATTTCATCATGCACTTCGATCAATGCATCCATCTGCAAGTCTTTCGCGGCATGCAGGAGATCTTGCGCACACGCATCATCGACAGAGGCCATAATAATGAGAATGCAATCGGCATTCATCGCGCGGCTCTCAGTGACCTGGTAGGTGTCGTATAGAAAATCCTTGCGCAATACCGGCAGATTGCATGCGGCGCGCGCGTGCTTCAGAAAATCGGCATGGCCTTTAAAGAATTTTTCA
>JAZKID010000036.1:5378-13055 GCA_040385045.1 Pseudomonadota bacterium
GCGCGTGCCTCATACACTTGATACGGATCGATCATAAAATCCTTGCGTAACATGGGCAGGGTACAGGCGTTTTTGGCCTGTATTACATATTCATCATGACCCTGGAAATAAGGCGCATCGGTCAGGACAGACAGGCACGCGGCCCCGCCGGTTTCATAAGCACGCGCGAGAGCGGCAGGGTCGAAATTCTCGCGGATGATCCCTTTTGACGGGCTTGCCTTTTTAATCTCGGCAATCATGCCTGTCGTTTTATTACTGCGCTTTTCCATCAGTGCATTTAAAAAGCCGCGCGGCGGGGAGGCGGTTTTTGCAATCCGTTCGACATCGGATAAAGAAATACGTTTTTTAGCGGCGGAAATTTCCTCGCGCTTTTGCGCTTCGATTTTGATAAGAATGTCGCTCATATGCTTTTGCTGAAGGCAATAATCGCATCGAGCGTTTGCGTGGCCTTGCCGCTTTCAAGCGCTGCCTGTGACATAGCAACACCCTCTTGCAATGTTTTGACTCTTTGGGCGACGATCAATGTCGCGGCGGCATTCAGCAGAACGGCATCGCGGTAAGCGCCTTTTTCACCAGCAAAGAGCGCACGCAGCCTGCCTGCATTTTCGGCGGCATCGCCGCCCTGCAACTGCCCGCTTGGATGGCGCTGCAAACCCGCATCTTCAGGCGTAACTTCAAAACGGCGCGTTTTGCCGTTTTTCAATTCGACGATAGACGTCGGCGCAGAAATGCTTATTTCATCGAAACCATCGCTGCCGTGAACGATCCATGCCGTTTCGCCGCCGAGACGCGCGAACACATCGGCGAACGGCTCCAGCCAGCGCTCATGATTGACGCCGATCAGCGCATGCTTGACGCGCGCCGGGTTCGCGAGCGGTCCCATCAGGTTGAAAAGGGTCGGAATGCCGATCTCGCGGCGCACAGGGACAACCTGCATGATCGCCTGATGGTGGAGCGGAGCAAACATGAAGCCGAAATTTGTTTTCCGGATCGATTGCGCGACGGCCTCAGGCGAAAGCTCAATATTCACACCAAGCGCTTCAAGCACATCCGCCGCGCCTGAACGTGAAGAGACCGAACGGTTGCCGTGTTTCGCGACCGGGACGCCGCAGGCCGCGACAAGAAGAGCCGTTGTGGTCGAAATATTCAGCGAATGCGTCGCATCGCCGCCGGTGCCGACGATATCGACAGCACCAGCGGGTGCTTCGACATTCAGGCATTTGGCGCGCACGCTCTCGATTGCACCAGCGAGTTCATCAGCCGTCTCGCCGCGTACGCGCAGTGCCGTCAGAAAGCTGCTGATCTGTGCAGGCGTCGCTTCGCCCTGCATGATCATGTCGAAGGCGGCGTGCGCTTCATCTTGTGTCAGCGGCTCACTGCGCGAGGCTTTGACGATGAATGGTTTCATACCTGTCTGCAGCGGCGGCGTTGCAACCGGCGCCATCACTTCTTCGCGCGCAAGGCGCAGGAAATTCTGCATCAGCACGGCGCCTTGTTCCGTTGCGATGCTTTCAGGATGAAACTGCACGCCGTGCACGCAATGGGTTTTATGCGACAGCGCCATGATCAAACCATCACGCGTGCGCGCCGTGACTTGCAATTCATCGGGCAAGGTGTCTTCCTCGACGATCAGCGAATGATAGCGTGTCGCCCACAGTGCGCGGTTAAGTCCATGGAAAAGGCCTTTGCCGTCATGTTCGATCAGATCGGTTTTACCATGTACAGGCGTTGTGCGGATGACTTTGCCGCCAAACACTTGCCCGATGGCCTGATGGCCGAGGCAGACGCCGAGCACAGGAATATGCGGCGCGGCTTTCCTGATCAGTTCCATCGAAATGCCGGCTTCATTCGGCGTGCACGGTCCGGGCGAAATAACGATTGCCTCAGGCTTCATCGCAACAGCCTCATCGACGCTCATTTCATCGTTACGGACGACTTTAACATCAGCACCCGCCATGCCGAGCATGTGCACGAGGTTGAAGGTGAAGCTGTCATAATTGTCGATCAGCAAAACGGTCATGATGCAATCTCCTGCGCGACTTCGGCAGCACGGAAGAGGGCGCGCGCTTTTGCCTCGCATTCGGCCTGTTCATTTTCAGCAATGCTGTCGGCGACGATGCCTGCACCGGCCTGCACGTAAAGCTTTTTGTCTTTGACAAGACCCGTGCGCAAAATGATGGCGGTGTCCATGTCGCCGTTCGCGGAAAAATAACCTGCGCATCCGGCATAAAATCCGCGCGCTTCAGGTTCAAGTTCATTGATAACCTGCATCGCGCGCACTTTCGGCGCGCCGGAAACGGTGCCCGCCGGAAATGCGGCTTTCAGGACGTCGATGCAATCCAATCCGCTTTTCAGATTGCCGCCGACCTGCGAGACGATGTGAATGACTTCCGAATAATGCTCCAGCGTGAACTGTTGTTCGACCTCGACGCTGCCGAGCTCGGCAACGCGGCCGACATCGTTGCGGCCAAGATCGAGCAGCATGAGATGTTCAGCGCGCTCTTTCTGATCGCCGAGGAGCTTTTCGCCGTTGATCCTGTCTTCAGCAGGTGTCACGCCGCGGCGGATCGTGCCTGCGATCGGCCGCAGCGTCACGCGATCACCTCGCAACTGCACGCAAATTTCAGGCGATGATCCGGCGAGCGCGAAATCTTCAAAATCGAAATAGAAAAGATAAGGCGAAGGGTTCGTGCGCCGCAGGGCGCGGTAAAGCGCGAACGGCGGCAGGTTGAAATCCGTTTCGAAACGCTGCGACAACACGACCTGAAAAACATCGCCTGCCGCAATATATTCTTTCCCTTTTGCAACCATGCCAAGGTAATCGCTGCGCGCGATGCTGGATTTTGCCTCGATTTTTGTTTTGATTGTCTTTTCGCTTGTCATTGAAATCGGCTTTCGCAGACACGATATCGCTTGATTGAGCAGATCTTCAGCCGGCGCGCCACGTTGGATGACGACAACAATAATTTCATCGCGGACATTGTCGAAAATGACGATCAGGCGCGGCCGCATCAAAATCGCTTTCGGCAGTTCGAGCGGATCGGGTTTTGCCATGCCGATTTTTTCGATATCGCGCACGGCTTCGTAGCCGATCACACCGAATATACCGGCGGCCATGGGCGGCAAGTCTTCCGGCACATCGAAGCGGCTTTCATCGAGAAGGCCGCGAAGCGTGTCGAAAAACGGCTTTTCATGTTTTTTTGTTTTCTCATCACGTGTCGTGGTGATGCCGTTTTCATCGGCGCGGAAAACCAGATCGGGCAAAAAACCCAGAACCGAATAGCGTCCGCGTGTGGCGCCGCCTTGCACGGATTCAAGAAGAAACCCGGCGCCGAAAGCTGCTGACAGTTTCAGGTAAGCGCTGACCGGTGTTTCAAGATCGCCCGCAAGACGCTCGCTGGATATTTTAACCGTATCGCAGCTCGCCAGCATTACTGCGACGTGCTGCCGGCAATTTTTTCAACCATATCCTGATTGACCGTCATGCCGACATTTTGCTGAACGCCTGTGATAAATTGAAGCAGCACATCGTCGCGCAGCCCTTGCGTCACGTTCTTTGTCAAAGCGGCGTCGACCTGTACCTTGCCGGGAACGTCGCTTTTGGTGACAACAAAGATAATACGGCCTTTGTTATCCGTCGTGAGAGCGGTGCCGGGCTCGTTAATGCCGATCCGGAAGGCAGCATCGGCCGCAGCGGTCGAAAAATCGCCGCTGGCTTTATCGCGTTTGAACGCTTGTGCTGTTTTAACCTGCACGCCAAGTTCCGTAGCGACGGCGGCCAGTTTTTTACCTTTTTCGATCTGTGCGAGAATATCCTTCGATTTTTGTGTCAAAACCCCTCGCTGCTGATCATCCATCCATTGTGCGAGCACTTTGTCGGCGATCTCGCTCAACTGGCGTTCTTTTTCAGGATTGATTTTGACAACTTCGTACCAGATCCATGTCTGGTTCGGCAGTTGCACAGGTTCATTGTCCACGCCGGTTTCCGTCTGGAAGGCTTCTTCGAGAACGGCGGAGTTGACGCTCTCAACCTTTTTGCCGGATGCATCTTTACCCTGCCGGTCGACCGGTGGTGTTGTTTCAATCGTCAGTTTGAGTTTGCCTGCAATCTCGCCAAGGCTGGCGCCGCTCGCGCGCTCATCCTCCACCTTGTCATGCATCTCTAACATTGTGTCCTTGCCGCGCTGCAAGGCGAGCTCCTGCTTGATCGCAGCTTTCACATCATCAAACGATTTGATTTTGGCAGGTTCGATTTTTATTGCGCGCAAGATGACAGGGCCGAACTGGCTCTCGATCACATTGCTATATGTATTGAGGGGCAGGGTGAAAGCTGTATCGCCGACCTGCGTGTCGATGATATCGCCACGTGTCGCAATACCAAGGTCATTATAAACTGCGCCTGTCTTCGTGATCAGATCTTGCGCATTGCCTGTTTTAATTGCCGCTGCAAAAGTATCTGCCGAAGCTTTATCTTTAAAACTCAACTGCTCGATCTGGCGTTTTTCCGGCGTGCCGTATTTTGAAAGTTGTGCTTCGTAAATCGGTTTCGCTTCTTCATCCGTGACCGTGGCCTGCCTGGCAAAGTTTTCGGCTGTCAACACAAGCTGCTTGAGCTCACGTGTCTCAATGGTGTTATAAGTTGCCTTTACCGTGTCGTAATATTTCTGCAGCACATCTTCCGGCGGCGCTTTGACCGGAGCGAACTTGTCGGCGCTCAATATAATATAATCAGCCGAGCGCGTTTCATTTTCGAGACGGTGAATGACCTGCTCGTAGATGGACGGCATGCGGATTTCGCCGGTCAGCACTTCCGCCATCATGCGGCGCTTGGTGACCTGCGTGCGCTCAGCAAAATAAAGCGGCTTGTTGTAGCCGCCGGACGCGAGGAGCTGTTCAAAACGGCGGCTGTCAAAGTTGCCGGTCGAGCCTGTAAAAGTCGGGTCCTGCGAAACTTCACGCGCGATGAGATCACGGCTGATTTGCAATCCGAGCTGGCTGGCCTGTTCGTCGAAAGCGGTTTCCGTCAGCATCTGGCTGAGCACGCGCTGGCGCAGACCCATCGATTCCGCCTGTTCGTTCGTAATCGCCTGGCCGGTACGGCGCGCGAGATATTGCCGCTCGCGGTCATAGTTGGCGCGGAACTTCTCCGTCGAGATCTCGGTGGTTCCCACGGTTGCAAGGCTATTGCTGCCAACATTGCGGAAAATATCGCCAATACCCCACAGCCCGAAGCTGACCACCAGCATGCCGAGGAGGATTTTGGCGACGATCGAGCTGGCGCCGCTGCGAAGTTGTTGAAGCATGGAAACCTTGTGGGCTAAGACGAACCCTGTTCGCATAGCAAAGACAGGCGCTAAAACGCAAGTTTACTATGCTAGATCAATGCTTTTCAGGGGACAAATGACCAAAATTCGCACACTTATCGCCGGAAACTGGAAAATGAACGGCCTGAAAGCCGATCTTGACGAAATCAAACAGCTTGAGGCGGCCACAGCACATGCAGATTACGACGTGCTCATTTGCCCGCCTTTCACTATTCTGCCGATGTGCATATGGCAATTTTCAAAAACGACTATCGCGTTTGGCGGACAGGACTGCCATACACAAAAATCCGGGGCGTTCACGGGCGATATTTCAGCGGCAATGCTGAAAGATATCGGTGCAACTTATGTCATCGTCGGCCATTCCGAGCGGCGGCAATATCATCGCGAGACGAGCGCCGTTGTAAAAGCGAAAGCTGAAGCTGCGCTGGCAGCGGGCCTTACGCCGATCATCTGCGTCGGCGAAACGAAAGAACAGCGCGAGGCAGGCAAACAATATGATGTCGTGAAAGAGCAAATTGCCGCATCGTTGCCTGATGTTGCAAATGCAGATTTCGTTATCGCCTATGAACCTGTCTGGGCCATCGGCACCGGACTTGTTGCCAGCATTGATGACATCGCTACCATGCACAACACGATCCGTGACTTCATTGAAGTCAAAACAACCCGTCTTCTCTATGGCGGCTCGGTCAAAGGCACGAATGCAAAAGACATTCTATCGCTGGAAAACGTCAACGGCGCGCTTGTCGGCGGCGCCAGCCTGAAGGCAAAGGATTTTGCAGAAATTATAAACGCAGCGCGCAGTTGAAAAAGCACTACGCGTGCGTTACATCGGTTGAAAGAAAGCGGTTGCCATGTCTGAAGTCATTATTATCATCCATCTGATCGTCGTCCTTGCCCTTGTCGGAATTGTGTTATTGCAGCGTTCCGAAGGCGGCGGCCTTGGCATGGGTTCCGGCGGCGGTGGCGGGTTCATGTCATCGCGCGGCAAAGCCAACGTGTTGACACGTACGACGGCCATTCTGGCCGGTATCTTCTTCCTGACATCGCTGGTTCTGGCAATTATGGCGGGGAACGGCAGTACGCCGCGCTCGGTTCTCGATGACGTTCCGGCAACACCGGGTGCGCCCGGCGCACAGGGCGGCATTCTCGACCAGTTGCCAAAGAGCGAGGCACCAAAGCCGGCAGCGCCGCAAGCGCCAATTTCGAAATAGTCTAAGTCCTCTTGCTGCAATCTTTGCTCTATGTATGATGCGCAAGCAAAACAAGCATAGAGGCTAATTATGACATTAAATCTTGATTTTAAAGCCCAAAACATAGGAATACCGCTCACAAAAATTTTGGAAAAGATGGTGTATGGCAGTGCTTATCCATTTACCAAAAGAATTGACGAGAACTATTTAACGGACTCACAGATGAGGTATGCCGCCAAAAAGGCAAGAGAAATTGATCCCAATCACAACGGCGAATTCACAGCTCAGGAAGCAATCGATCTGATTAGTGGCCTTAACGACTATCATAAATCGAATATTATAAAACTGCAGCACCGCTTTTACGACAACGATGCCCAAAAACAGGTCGATCTTTATTTTAACGATGAACTGTTGAATTTCTTCATCAACAAACTGAATGAGCTGCCTGAAGATACAGCGGTCGTGAATTACAGCGTAGACTGGATCCGCCCTGTTGCTGTAAAATAATAAATGTTTGAAAGTCAGCTTTCCGCTAGCTTTCATTCAAATCCTGCGTTAATGATCAACTCCCATGGCGCGGTATATTTTCATCACTGGCGGCGTGGTCTCTTCTCTCGGTAAAGGCCTTGCTTCCGCAGCACTCGGTGCATTGCTTCAGGCACGCGGATATTCCGTCCGCCTGCGCAAGCTCGACCCCTATCTCAATATCGACCCCGGCACGATGTCGCCCTACCAGCACGGCGAAGTTTATGTGACCGACGACGGCGCGGAAACCGATCTTGATCTTGGACATTATGAACGCTTCACCGGCGTGCCGACGAACAAGCAGGACAATATCACGACCGGTCGCATCTATCAGGACATCATCACCAAGGAACGGCGCGGCGACTATCTCGGTGCCACCATCCAGGTGATCCCGCACGTCACCGATGCCATCAAGACTTTCATCGGCGAAGGCAATGACGATGTCGATTTCGTTTTGTGCGAAATCGGCGGCACCGTCGGCGATATCGAAGGCCTGCCGTTCTTCGAAGCTATACGTCAATTTGGTCATCAAAGACCGCGCGGCGAGGTGCTGTATATCCACGTCACGCTCGTGCCGTATATCGGCGCGGCGGGGGAACTGAAAACCAAGCCGACACAGCACTCCGTCAAAGAGCTGC
>JAZKID010000036.1:13065-16194 GCA_040385045.1 Pseudomonadota bacterium
CTGCGCGCTATCGGCATTCAGCCGGATATTTTATTGTGCCGCGCAGACCGGCCGATCCCGCCGGAAGAGCGCCGCAAGCTTGCGCTGTTCTGCAACGTCAATGAAAGCGCTGTCGTCGAAGCGCTCGATGCAGCTTCGATCTACGATGTCCCTGCGCAATATCAGGCGGCCGGCCTCGACGCGGAAGTGCTGCGTATTTTTAACCTCGAAAACGCACCAAAAGCGAACATGGCGCGCTGGACGGAAATCTCGCAGCGCTACAACGAGCCGGAAGGCGAGGTGAATATTGCCGTCGTCGGCAAATACACCGGTCTCAAGGATGCTTATAAGTCGCTCACCGAAGCACTCGTCCACGGCGGCATTGCAAACCGTGTTCGCGTGAACCTGAACTGGGTGAGCGCCGAGCTGTTCGAAAAAGAAAATCCTGCCGCTTATCTTGAGGATATCGACGGCATCCTGATCCCCGGCGGCTTTGGCCAGCGCGGCGCCGAAGGCAAGATTGCCGCCGCGCAGTTCGCGCGCGAACGCCATGTACCATATTTCGGCATCTGCTTCGGCATGCAGATGGCTGTGGTTGAA
The DNA here is from genome assembly GCA_040385045.1 of Pseudomonadota bacterium. Taxonomy (GTDB): domain Bacteria; phylum Pseudomonadota; class Alphaproteobacteria; order Rhizobiales; family UBA4765; genus JAZKID01. Next base: position 13,645 of record JAZKID010000036.1, read on the forward strand.
GCGGCACGGCACTTAGCCGGCTTGAAAGAGGCTAACTCGACGGAATTCGGTCCCGCGAACGAGCCTGTGGTCGGCCTTCTCACTGAATGGATGAAAGGTAATGAACTTCAGAAGCGGGGTATCAACGGCGATCTCGGCGGTACGATGCGTGTGGGTGCATACCCGACCACGCTTGGCAAGGAAACAAGAATTGCTTCTGTCTATGGCACGCAGTTTATCAGTGAGCGTCATCGCCACCGCTATGAAGTGAACACAGCCTACAAAGAACGTCTTGAGGACAAGGGCCTGACTTTCTCCGGCATGTCGCCGGACGGCTTGTTGCCGGAAACAATCGAATATCCCGATCATCCATGGTTCATCGGCGTACAATATCATCCCGAACTGAAATCGCGCCCGTTCGAACCGCACCCGCTGTTCGCGTCCTTCATTGCTGCTGCCGTTGAGCAGAGCAGGCTGGTATGAGCGAAAAAATACCGAATGCTGTCGTCGAAGTCGGTACGGTCAAATTTGCGCAGAATTTACCGTTCAGCCTGATTGCCGGGCCTTGCGCGCTGGAAAGTCGCAATCTCGGTCTCGAAGTCGCACACGCGCTGAAAGAAATGTGTGCCGCGCTTGGCATCGGTCTCGTCTTCAAGGCGTCTTATGATAAGGCCAATCGTACATCCGGTACGGCCGCGCGCGGTGTCGGTCTGAATGAAGCGCTGACAGTTTTCTCCGATATCCGTAAAATTTACAATCTGCCGGTCCTCACTGACGTGCACGAAGCAGCGCACTGCGCGCCTGTTGCAACTGCCGTCGATATTTTGCAAATCCCGGCGTTTCTCAGCCGCCAGACAGACCTTCTTCTCGCCGCCGCAAAAACAAAAAAAGTCGTGAATGTGAAGAAGGGACAATTTATGGCGCCGTGGGACATGAAAAACGTCGTCAAGAAACTTGTCGCCGCAGGTAATCCGAATATCCTTCTCACAGAGCGTGGCGTCAGTTTTGGTTATAATACACTGGTGACGGATTTCCGTGCCCTTCCGATCATGGCAGAAACCGGTGCGCCCGTCATTTTCGACGCGACGCACAGCGTGCAGCAACCAGGCGGGCAGGGCACGAGTTCAGGGGGTGAGCGCCGGTTCATTCCCGTGCTCGCGCGCGCTGCCCTTAGCGTCGGTGTCGCAGGTCTGTTTGTTGAAACGCATCCCGACCCGGATAAGGCCATCTCGGACGGACCAAACCAGATCCCGCTCAACAAGCTGCGTGACCTGCTGGAAGGGTTTCTTGAGTTCGATATGCTGGCCAAAACGCGGCCGGTTCAAACGCTTTAATGAAAGTATTTTTAAAAAGCGTCCTGACAAAATTTTTATTAATCATTCTCATTATCATAGCTGCTATTTATTTCTTTAATTACGGTACCGGTTCTTTCTGGCATTCGCCTCGAACTGAAAATGCAACCAGCGTCGATGCGAAACACTGGCTGACTTACACATATGGCCATGGTCTTGGAATCAGACGCGGAAACGATGGCCGCGTACTTCTTATGAACACTCTCAGCACAACTTTTTACAGCGTTGATAGCGCAAAACACTCCTATCAAATTCTCAATACCATTTTGAATGACAACTGGCGCTCTGCAAAAAGCAAAATATCGAAATGTTATGATCCGTCAGCCGACCCGAGCTGGAAGATGTATCCGCACTCGGAAGCATTCAAAGACGAAAAGGGCATTGTTAAATCCTTTGGAAAGACAATTTCTCTAGCGGGCCGCCATCTGGCGGACTTTCAGCAATCGCCATCTGGGAAAATGATCGCAATTCTTTCGAGTGCAGGCGCAACGAAAGGTGTGCTGCCGTTCAGCGGAGGCATGCCGAAGGGTCCGTTTTATTTGCAGATTCTGGATACAGCGACAGGCAAATTACAGAATGAAATTTATAATGTGCCTTATCGCGACAAGAGCACGTATACTTTATGCTGGCTTTATGATGAGAACGCTATCGCAGTTTACAATACAATTCCCAATCATATCGTGATCGTGGATCTAAATCCCCGACGTGAGCATTAACAGAAGATCGTGCAATTTACTTCTATTTATTGTTTCGACACCGCAAAAGCTTTATCGATGTGCTCCTGCTTGTACTTGTAAGCGTCGCCACCATTTTTTAGAAAATTTTCAATCAGTGTAATGATTGCTGAATTAAAAACACAGCCATTCGAAAGTTTCGTCGATTCAAGAAATTGACGCCAGGTTAATATGGTACGCTCTCCGTTTGGTTTTGTTTGCGCTATCGTTGATTCCGGTATCTGTATGTTTTTTAAAAATTGTATCGCTTCATCAGGTTTCAGATTATCCTTCCGAAAGCCTGTCGCAAGGTCCACAAAACGTGCAAAATCTTCATATGTTAAAATTTCTTCACGTCCGATCCTATCGGGTACAGGAACGAAGTTGCGTATAAGTTTAACGCTCAACTTTCCTGTAGGAAAATCTAATTTGTCTTCATTGGCGTTGTTAAAAAGCTTGTTGATATCTTTTATGGAAAGAGCTTCATCAGCATATGTTTTGTTCAA
>JAZKID010000037.1:0-16260 GCA_040385045.1 Pseudomonadota bacterium
CACGCTCCGCATCCGTCAAATCGCCATCCTCGATATAAGTGGCGACACTCCACAAACGGTCGAGAACATTGCGCAGCTGGTCATCGCTCCATGCATCATCGAGCGCAGCTTTCAGCGAGGCGATCTGCAGGTAATGATGAACATCCGGCACGCGCTTTTCAGGTTCCGAGATCAGCAATTCAAGTGCAACGCTGATGCTACTGCGCTGGTTTTTATCGAGCGCAAGTGTCTGGCGCAGTGCCGCCAGCGCGCGCGCCAGCGGATTGGCGAACGGGCGCGCCGGAAGGATAATACGGCCCGTTTCAATTTTCGTTTCATTACCGGCATCGTCATGCGCGACAAGATCCAGCAGCATCGGCATGCCGGCGAAGGGATGCGCGGTGACATCTTTTGTTGTTGTGCTGATCGTGCTGCGTGGCCGCGCAAGGCCGAGCGTGAGCGGGAAAGACGGCACATCAACAAGCGATTGCGGTGAAGCCTTTAAAACGCGCAAATCAATGTTGCGCGGCTCATTATCGGCGAACCTGAATTTTGCCAGCGCTTCGGTGATCCCGTAATCGTCTTCAAGCTTGGCACGAAGCCGCAGCGATTTGCCGAGCATCACCTGCGGCGGCGCTTCCAGCGTCACGCGCGGCGCATGATCGGGCTCGACGGCGATGCTGCCCTCGCTGAGCGGGCGACCGTAATGCTGAATGGAAAATGCGCCATCCTGATCAAGCTTCTGCTCGAAACGCAGCAGTTTCGCATTGCTTTCGTGCCTTTCGGCAAGCGGCGAGATTTTGCCCGCAATTTTGAGTTCGATCCCCTGCCCTGCCTCGGTCCGCAGTGCAAACACGCTGCCCTGCGGCACGGAAAGCTGCATGGCCTTCGCATCTTTCGCAGCAAAATTCAGAAAGACCGGCGCGCGGCCGGTATAGCCGGGCGGTGTGATCCACGCATCGAGACGCGGCGGAAGACGCGATGCCGCGCTGCCTTCAAAAGCGGCGCGCAGTTTCGAAAAACGCTCCGGCCCCGCGGCAAGCGCCGCAACGACAAGCAATAAAAACCCGAGGAAACGCAGGCCGTATTTGTCGCGGCGAAAAACACCGGGATGCGGGCGATAGGGAACAATATTTTTGAGTTGTGCGATTAGTTTTGCCTGATGAAGCTGCCAAAGTTCCTGTGCTTCCGTATTCCTGACGGCCAGCCGGTCGCTCAGACTGGAAATAATACGGTGCGGCGCCTGCTTGTCGAGCCGCGCGATCGCATCTTTCTTCTGCGGATAAGGCTGACGTGCCAAGGGTATAAAACTCGCCAGCCCGCAGAAAAACAGCACCACGAGAATCGCATCGTGCAAGGCAGGCGGAAGGTTCTCCCACGCGCCGACCCATGCAAGCAGAACGAACAGCGTGAGAACCGTGAAAGGCAGCAGCAGGTGCGGCAGTGCATTTTCAAAAACCAGCGCCGCACGGCTGATGAAAATCAGGAAACGCACGCGGGCCCGTGCGCTTTCGCCAAGCACATCTCTTTCAGTGCCCGAATGTTTTGTTTGATCCGACACAGCAGCTGAAGTGTACCAGCAATAAAACGCAGCGGCGAGAGAGGCTTAAAAGTCTCGTGATTTCAGGCTTTCAACCATGGCGGCAGGCTGTCGGCGCGAATCAGGTCGTCATAACTCTGGCGCGGCCGCACCACGGCCCATTGATCGCCGCTCACCAGAACCTCGGCAGCAAGCTGGCGCTGGTTATATGTCGACGACATCACGCTGCCATAGGCTCCGGCCGACATCAGGCAGACAAGATCGCCGCGGTCCTGTTCCGGCAGCATGAAGTTATCGCCGAAGGTGTCGCCGCTTTCGCACACCGGCCCCGCGACGCTATACGCAACCGAAGCGGCGCCTTCTTTCACAGGCCAGATTTCATGGCGCGCTTCATACAGCGCGGGACGGGCGAGATCGTTCATCGCCGCATCGACAATCAGGAATTTCTTTTGCGCGCGCGGATTATGCGTAATGACTTTCGTGAGCAGCAGCCCGGCATTCGCCATGATAAGACGGCCGGGCTCGAAACTTAAATGCGCATCGAAACCGTGCATGACATCGAGCACCATCGCCGCATAAGCCTGAACGCGATTTTCACCTGCCTTCGCTTCTTCTTCCCTGTCGTAAAAAACACCTAAGCCCCCACCAAGATCGAGCCGCTCCAGCGGCAGACCTTGCGCACGCAGGTCTTCGGCCATCTTGCGCAGAAACACGAATGTCTCGCGCAATGGCGCCAGATCATGAATCTGGCTGCCGATATGCACGGCTAGACCGACGGTTTTCAAAAATGGGTAATGCTGCGCGTCTTTATAAAGGCGCATCGCATCGGCTGTGCTGATGCCGAATTTATTGTCTTCGGTTCCGGTGGTGATTTTTGCATGCCCGCCTGCACCGATGGCCGGGTTCACACGTAGCGCAACCGCAACCTGTTTCTTCTTCTGTTCCGCGAGCGTTGCGAGACGCATGAGCTCGCCTTCGGTTTCGACGTTGACCTGGTAAAGGCCCGCATCGATCGCGAAATTCAGATCCTCATCGGTTTTGCCGACACCGGAATAAATAATTTTTTCAGGTGCAATGTCCGCTGCCATCGCTTTACGGATTTCACCCTGCGACACCACATCCGCGCCCGTGCCGCTTTGCGCGACGATTTTCAGAACGGCGAGATTGCCGTTGGCTTTCACGGCATAAAAAAGACCGACGGAGCGGCTTGCAAAAGCATCGCGGAAAACCTTCAGGTGCCGCTCGATCGTTGCATGACTGTAGACGTAGACAGGCGTGCCAACCCTTGCGGCAATCTCGCGCAAATCGACATTTTCGGCGTGAAGGACACCGCCCCGATAATGGAAATGATGCATGGCTAATTCAGGAGCGGGTCGAGCGGGAAAGAGCGCATGGCCGGTTCGGGCTGGCGGCGCGTCGGCACTTTTTCCGGTTTGCCGTTAGGGCCGAGCGGCGGATTTGCAGCAGCCTCAGCTTCCGGTGTGCCGGGCAGCGCCTGCTCATAGGAAACGGGCGTATCAAGACCGGCGCGACGGCCGCAGCCAGACAATGCAGCCATGCAAAAGAACAGGCTTGCAAAAAGCACGGCTTTCCCAAAAACACGCATTTCATTTCTCCTAGGCGTTCTCTTTTTCAGTCGTAATCGAAGACCGCATCGCTTGCAAATTATTCCTGACAATTGCTGGCAAGGCGATGATTTGATAAGAGCTACCGATGAATTATTCCTTTTTTTCTTCCGGAAAGCGTCTGTATTTTTTTGCCCTTGCCCTGGGTGCCTGCGCAGGTCTTGGTTTGCTGCTTGTTCAAAATCCCGCCCGCACTGAAAGCTGCAATGTATCGCCAAAAATGCAGGCCGCGCTTCAGGCTGCTGCCAAAGGTGATGTGGCGGCGCTCATCATTGAAAAAAGCCCCAGAAAAATTCCGAATTTTTCTTATGTTGATCAGTCCGGCAAAGCGCAGGTTTTTTCACCTGCAAAGCGCATCACGCTTCTCAATTTCTGGGCGACATGGTGCGTGCCCTGCCGCGAGGAAATGCCCGCGCTCGACCAATTGCAGAAAGAACGCGGTGGCACACAATTTTCTGTTCTGCCTGTTTCGCTGGATGCCGGCCGGATCGACAAGCCCAAAAAATTCTATTTCGACACGAAAATTGCGCAGCTCCCGCTTTTGCATGATGGTGACGGAAAGATTTTTCAAACTTTTCGCAAGGCTGGTCTTTTGACCGGACTACCGGCAAGTTTTCTCATCAACCAGGAAGGTTGCATTCTCGGCACGCTGGCTGGGCCTGCCGACTGGGCAAGCAAAGATGCGCTGGCTTTAATAGATGCAGCGCTGAAGAATTAAGGTTTCGAACTTTTTAATTGGTGCCTGCCGCTAACGCGTCGGCACTGGTTTATCAGTTGTGTAATCGTAGAAGCCGCGCTTCGTTTTGCGGCCGAGCCAGCCAGCTTCCACATATTTCACCAGCAGCGGGCACGGGCGATATTTGCTGTCCGACAAACCATCATGCAGCACCTGCATAATAGAGAGACAGGTATCGAGACCGATGAAATCGGCAAGCTGCAGCGGGCCCATCGGGTGATTGACGCCAAGCTTCATGGCAAGATCGATATCTTCAACCGATCCAACACCTTCATAAAGCGCATAGATCGCCTCGTTGATCATCGGCATCAGGATGCGGTTGACGATGAAGGCCGGATAATCTTCGGCGACGACCGTATCCTTGTTGAGTTTTTTGCAGAAGGCTTCCGTCGCCTCGAATGTTTCCTTGCTCGTCGCGATGCCCTTGATGAGCTCGACCAGCGTCATGATCGGCACGGGATTCATAAAGTGAATGCCGATGAAACGCTCCGGATTTCCGGCAGCTGCTGCAAGACGCGTAATCGAGATCGATGATGTGTTCGATGCGAGAATGGCTTTATCGGAGGCCACCTTGCCGATATCGGCAAAAATCTTTTTCTTGATCTCTTCTTTTTCAGTTGCTGCTTCGATGATGAGATCGGCTTTCGCAAGCCCGCTCACGTCAGGTATTTTTTTAATCCGCCCCAGCGCAGCCGTGCGCGCTGCTTCGTCGATGACTTTTTTCGTCACCTGTCGTGCCATGTTGCTGGCGATAATCTCGACGCCGGAATCGAGTTGCTGCACATTCACATCATGCAAAAGCACTTCATACCCCGCAAGCGCGCACACATGCGCGATGCCGCCGCCCATTTGTCCGGCACCGACGATTCCGACAGTCTTGATCTCGATGGTCATGCCGTTTTGCTCTTTTCAATTTCGTTCTTGAGTTCAGGGATAATCGTGAACAGGTCGCCGACGAGGCCGTAATCCGCGATCTGGAAAATCGGTGCGTCGGCATCTTTATTGATTGCGACGATCACCTTGCTGTCTTTCATGCCGGCAAGATGCTGGATGGCGCCGGAAATGCCGATGGCAATATAAAGATCGGGCGCAACAACCTTGCCGGTCTGCCCGACCTGATAATCGTTCGGCGCATAACCCGCATCGACAGCCGCGCGCGATGCGCCGACAGCCGCGCCCAGCGCATCGGCCAGCGGATCGATCAGTTCTTTGAATTTTTCGGCCGAGCCAAGCGCGCGGCCGCCGGAAATGATGACGCGTGCCGAGGCAAGTTCAGGCCTGTCGGATGTTGCGCCCTCCTGACCTACGAAAGAGGAAATACCATTTACTGCCTCAACAGCATAAACCTCAATTTGCGCGTTACCGCCTTGTTCTGCCGCCTTGAAGGCCGTGGTGCGAACGGTGATCACCTTTTTGGCATCCGTGCTTTTGACAGTCTGGATCGCATTGCCTGCATAAATCGGCCGCTCAAAAGTGTCTTTATCGATCACGGCGGTGATGTCGGAAACCTGCATCACATCGAGCAAAGCCGCGACGCGTGGCATGATGTTTTTGCCCGTCGTCGTTGCAGGCGCAATGAGCGCATCATAATCCGCCGCAAGTTTCAAAATTGTGCCAGCGAGAGGCTCGGCAAGATAATGGGCAAGAGCCGCGTGCTCAGCCAATAAAACTTTTTTTACACCAGATATTCTTGCCGCCGCTTCAGCAATTGCACGGCAGCTTTGTCCCGCCACCAGAATATGAATATCGCCGCCCAAGCTTTGCGCCGCCGTGACAGCCTTCGCCGTTGCATCTTTCAATTTGCCATCTTCGTGTTCGGCGAGAACAAGAACGCTCATTTTAAAACACCCCTGCTGATTTCAATTTACCGACAAGCTCCTGCACGTTTTCAACCTTGCCGCCGCCCTGACGTGTTTTTGGCTCGACTGTTTTGAGGATTTGCAAGCGCGGCTTCATATCGACGCCATAATCGGCAGGTGTTTTCGCCGCCAGCGGTTTCGATTTTGCCTTCATGATATTCGGCAGCGACGCATAACGCGGCTCGTTGAGGCGAAGATCCGTCGTGATCACGGCGGGCAATTTTACTTTAATCGTCTGCAGGCCGCCGTCGACTTCACGCGTGACGGAGGCTTCACCATTCGCGATTTCAACTTTCGATGCAAAGGTCGCCTGTGCCCAGCCGAGCAAGGCGCTGAGCATCTGGCCTGTCTGGTTGCAATCGTCATCGATCGCCTGTTTGCCGAGAATGATCAGGTCCGGTTTTTCTTCGTCCGCGACTTTCTTAAGAAGTTTGGCGACACCGAGCGGTTCGGTCGGCTCATCCGTTTTAATGTGGATGGCACGGTCGGCACCCATCGCCAGCGCAGTGCGGAGCGTTTCGGAAACTTTGTCAGGGCCGATCGAGACGACGACGATCTCGCCCGTTGCGACGCCTTTTTCTTTCAGGCGGATCGCTTCCTCGACGGCAATTTCGTCGAACGGGTTCATCGACATTTTCACATTGGCAAGCTCGACGCCGGAGCCGTCCGCTTTCACGCGAATTTTCACGTTGTAATCGACAACTCTTTTAATAGGGACAAGAATTTTCATTGCAAAACCTTCGTTCTGCGCGGGACTATGGCGAGGTTGCACATCAGATGCAAGACCCTCAAAAACCTTTTAAAATCGGTACTTTAGATTAACGATTTTGCCCCGGAACCCAGAGAACATCGCCCTCACCCTGCGCATTCATGTAGCGCGCGGCGACGAAGAAAAAATCCGACAGGCGGTTGATATATTTGAGCGCCGCGGCATTGACCTCTTCACCATCCGTGGCGCTGAGCGCCACCATCAGCCGTTCGGCGCGGCGTGCGATCGTGCGCGCGAGATGGAGGTGAGCGGAAACAGCTGAGCCGCCGGGCAAGACGAACGAACGCAGCGTCGAAAGATTTTCATTCAGGTCATCAATTTCAGATTCAAGCCGCACCACCTGCGCATCGACAATGCGAAGCGCGTCTTTACCGGGTTTGGCATTTTTTGTGCAAAGATCTGCACCAAGATCGAACAGGTCGTTCTGGATGCGCATCAGCATCAGGTCGATTTTCGAATCTTTCTCGCAATGCAGGCGCGCAAGGCCGAGCGCCGCATTCGTTTCATCAACCGTGCCGAAAGCTTCGACACGCAAATCCGTTTTCGAGACGCGCTCGCCGGAGCCGAGACCTGTTGTGCCATCGTCGCCTGTGCGTGTGTAAATGCGGTTGAGAATGACCATACTATCAGCGCGAGCTTGACCAGAGCAGTGCCATCAGCACGAAGATAGCGACGGCCTGCAACAGCACGCGCATCCGCATCAGCGATTGCGAGCGGTTCGGGCTGCCCGCCTTGGCCATATTCCACAACCCCATCGTCAGCACGCTGGCGACGGCGAGAATGGCGGCAACGCTGAGGATGTAAATGAAGGTTGTCATGGATCAGATCGCTTCAATTTCAATAGCACGGCGCGGCACGCGTGTCGCGAGATAAACGCCGGCCGCCACCATCAGCATGCCGCCGAATTGCAGCAGCGTCAGTACTTCGCCGAAGAAAACATAGCCTTGAATCGCAACCAGCGGCGGCACGAGATAAATCAGCGCCGCGACCGGCGTGACGGATTTTTGCCGCGTCATGTAAAGATAAAGCATCATCGCGAAAATCGACTGCGCAATCACGGCCCACATCAGCACGAGCGTGGTGACAATCTGCAATTCGAAATACATCGGCTCGAAAATCCACGCGGCCGGAAACATCACCAGCAGACCGCCGATATATTGATACGCAAACAAAGTCCGCGCATCGGCGCGCGGAATGTAATATTTCTGATGGAACGTACCGAGCGAGAATGAAAAAATCGCAACGAAGGTGACGATGATCGGCATGACGGTACTTTCGACACCGCTCAGATGCGGGCTGAGCACCATAGCCACGCCGCAAAAACCGACGAACACGCCCAGCCATTGCCGCTCGGTCGTCTTCTCACCGAAAAACGGGCTGATCGCCGCCGTCATTAGGGGCTGCGTTGCCGCGATCAGGGCGGAGACGACCATCGGCAGGCCATGCACCACGCTCCACCACATGCCGCCGGTATAAAGCGCAAACATAAATACGCCCGAGAACAGCATATGCCCCAGCTCGCCAAGCGATTCCGGCTGCCGCGCGCGGCCGGCATACGCGATAAGCACGGCTGCGAGCGCGGCGAATTCAAAACGCAGCGCAAGGAATGTCAGCGGGTCGGCATAGGGCATTGCGAATTTGACGACCGGCCATGATGTCGACCACAGCAGGACGAACACAAGTGGTGCGAGAAACTGCTTCTGGCCCTGCGATAATAAATTCGGCGACATGGCGCTGAGACTGCCCGATCAACCGCTCAAGGACAAGGATTGGTATGAACGAGATGAATGCTGTTCACAGCCGTCTCCAGCTCGTCCGTCCATTCAAGACCAATGGAATCGATATCCGTTTCAAGCTGATGAAGCGCGGTTGCGCCAATAATGTTTGACGTCACGAACGGGCGCGTTGTGACGAATTGCAGCGCGAGATGCGCCGGATCAATGCCGCGCTCGTTTGCCAGTTTCACGTAAGCATCGATGGCCGCATCGGCGCCGGGCGTTTCATAACGCTGCAGGCGCTGGAATAATTTCTTGCGAGAACCTTCCGGCACAGCACCGTTCTGGTATTTGCCGGTGAGAAAGCCTTGCCCCAGCGGCGAATAGGCGAGCAGCCCCACATCTTCACGCATGGCAATTTCAGCGAGCGCCGTTTCGACTGTGCGGTTCAGAAGATTGTAGGCATTCTGGATCGATTGCGGACGGACAGCCTCCCTGTCCTTTGTCAGATGCAGCGCGCTCATCGTGCCCCATGCGCTTTCATTGGAAAGGGCGACAAAACGGACCTTGCCGAGTTTGACAAGCTCCTCAAGCGCATCGAACGTTTCGCCAAGCATGGCAAAAGCATCCTGCACCGTCTCGTTCATATATTCCGGGCCGGTCTGGCGCTGGTGTTCATAGATGACCGGGTTTGCACCCCATTGCATCGGCCTGTCCGGCCAATGCAGTTGGTAAAGATCGAGGTAGTCGGTCTGCAGGCGCTTCAGGCTTTTATCGACCGCTTCGAAAACCTGCGCGCGCGACAGATTGGTTTTTTGCGGCACGTCGCGGAACCATTCCATGTTCGAACGGCCGACAACCTTGGAGGCGATGATCACCTTGTCGCGGTTGTGCTTTGCGCGCATCCACGTGCCGATAATTTCCTCGGTGCGCCCCTGCGTCTTGGCTTCGGGCGGAATGGGATAGAGTTCAGCCGTGTCGATAAAATTAATGCCGCGCTCGACCGCGTAATCGAGTTGCGCATGACCTTCCTCTTCGGTGTTCTGTTTGCCGAAGGTCATCGTGCCAAGGCAGAGCGCGCTAACTTTTATTCCTGTGCGGCCAAGATCACGGTAATCCATCAAATTCTCCGTTTCGATTTGTAAAAGACTTAGCTCTATGATGTTAAACTGGCAATGTGCGCCGCCTGTTCGCCCTTGCATTGGGAGCTGTAAAACCCCATATTCGCCGCACAGCCGCATGATTTGCGGCGCAGTTTTTTAAAAGAGGTTGGAATGGCAAATTCTCCGCAGACATATGGCACACGCACGGTCGATACACCTGTCGACCAGGGCCTGCGCGCTTACATGCTCGGCATTTACAACTACATGGCTGGCGGCATCGCGCTGACCGGTTTGATGGCCTATCTCGTTTTCAGCTTCGCGGTGACATCCGATCCCGCACAGGCTGTGGCTACGCTGCGTGATGGCGTTTACCTGACACAACTCGGCAGCACGCTGTTCATCAGTCCGCTGAAATGGGTGGTGATGCTATCCCCGCTCGCCTTCGTGATGTTCCTCAGCTTCGGCATGAACCGCATGAGCGTCGGCACGGCGCAGATGCTGTTCTGGGCTTTCGCCGCGGTGATGGGCCTGTCGATGGGTTCGATCTTTATCGTCTTTACGACAACCTCGATCGGCCGCGTCTTCTTCATTACGGCCGCAGCCTTCGGCGCGCTCTCGCTTTATGGTTACACGACCAAGCGCGATCTCTCCGCTTTTGGCTCGTTCCTGTTCATGGGCCTCATCGGCATCGTGATCGCGAGCCTTGTGAACCTGTTCCTGCAATCGACAGCGATGCAATTCGTCCTGTCGGTGCTTGGCGTGCTGATTTTCTCGGGCCTGACAGCCTGGGATACGCAGCGTTTGAAGGAAAGCTATTATGAAAACATGGGCCAGGAAGCTGCCGCTAAACTATCGATCGTCGGCGCGCTGTCGCTGTACCTGAACTTCATCAACCTGTTCCAGTCCCTGCTGATGATCTTCGGCGACCGCCGCTGATTTCAAAGGCTTTTCACACTCTCAAGGCAGGCCTTGGGCCTGCCCTTTTTATTTCATTTTCCAGAACTGCTTGACATATAACGGAAAAACCCGCATAGATGTCCTTGCTGCATTGCAGCATATCAACGTCCGCGTGAGAGTCTCTTAACCCTATCCAAGAGCCAGCGACGTTTTTGAGGGCAAAACTGCCCTTTCCTGTCCGACGATTCCGTATCACGCGAGGGTCCGTCATCGTCCCTGCGATATTGATCGCGCAGGGCGAACGCTGACGTTTTCCTTACGATCATGTGAAAGACAATTGTGACTCAACAAAATGAAAAAATACCCGCTTCCAGCGCGGCAACAACGAACCTTTTCGCCCCGCTCGGCCTCAATGCCCAGCTTTTGAAAGCGCTTGAAGCGGCCGAATATACAACCCCGACACCAATCCAAATGCAGGCCATTCCGCCTGCTTTGCAAGGACGCGACCTGATGGGCATCGCGCAGACGGGCACCGGTAAGACCGCTGCTTTTGCGCTGCCAATCTTGCAAAAACTTTCCGAAACCGACAAGCGCCTAAACCCGCGCACCTGCCGCGTTCTGGTTCTTGCACCGACGCGTGAACTTGCCGCGCAGATTGGTGCAAGTTTCCGCTCTTACGGAAAATTCATGCGCCTGCGCCAAGCGACCGTTTTCGGCGGCGTGCCGATCGGCCGCCAGATCCGCGATATTTCGCAGGGCGTCGATGTTCTCGTTGCAACCCCGGGCCGCCTGCTCGACCTCGTCAACCAGCGCGCCATTCGTCTCGATGAAGTTCAGACGCTCGTTCTCGATGAAGCCGATCACATGCTCGATCTCGGCTTTATTGTGCCGATCCGCAAGCTTGTGAAAATGGTTCCGCGTCAACGCCAGACGATGATGTTCTCGGCCACCATGCCGAATGAAATCCGCTCACTGGCAGAAGATCTTCTCAATAATCCGACGCAAGTGGCGGTCACGCCGGTTGCCAAAACGGCCGACAAGATCGACCAGCATAAAATTTTCGTCGATCAGGGCAGCAAACCTGCTTTGCTCGCAGCGATTATTGAAGACCTGAAGATCAACCGCGGCCTGATTTTCACGCGTACGAAACGCGGCGCCGACAAGGTGACGAAATCGCTTTCAATCAAGGGTTACGAATCTGTCGCGCTTCACGGCAACAAGAGCCAGAACCACCGCGTCCGCGCGCTGAACGATTTGCGCGCAGGCAAGATCCGCTTCCTGATCGCAACCGATATCGCGGCGCGCGGCATCGACATCAACGAGCTGACGCATGTCATCAACTACGACATTCCGGACGTGCCGGAATCTTACGTGCACCGTATCGGCCGCACCGCGCGTGCCGGCGCGGAAGGCATGGCGATTTCTTTCGTCGCCAATGATGAAGCGCGTTCTTTCCGCGACATCGAGAAGCTGATGAACAAGCAGGTTGCCGTCATGGAACATGCACTCGGCCTGAAGGTCGGCGATCGACGCGAAACGCCGAGCACACGCCAGCAGCATCATCGCGCCGGACGCCCGCAGGAACGCAAACCTGAACGTTCACGTCACCGCCCCGATGGCGAAGGCCATTTCGGAAAACGTAAATCAAGTGCCGGCGCACCCGCAGGCGCAAACGGGAAACGCAAGCGCTTCCGCTTTGCGCGCACGAAAACGGCTGCTGCGAGCTGATTTTTAAAAACCAGAAAGCTCCGCCTCGCGCAAAAAAAGTGCGTCGGCGGAGCTTTTTTATACGTAAATTTTGTAGGTGATTGCGCCGAGCGCAATGACAGCGAGAAAGACAAGCCATTTGATAGTACGCAGTTGGCTGTTTGCCGAAGACAAATAAGACACCAGCATGATGACATCCTCGCGCGTGTATTTGATGGCGCGCTTGATTTCATTATCGTCGTAAACAACCGTATGCCCCGCCTCGGACGCCTGTCCTCGCGTTTGCAGGTCGGCTGCTTTCAGATCATATCTGTTCATGCTTTTTCCCGTTTGTTATTTTTTCGAAGCCAGCTTTTCCAGCACCTTGAGGAGCGGACCGATCTCATGCCCGCGTTTCAGGACATAACCTGCCGCAGAAATGACGGAATAGGCACCCTGCTTGCGTGCGTTTTCCGGACTTTTTTCAATGCGGTAGAGCGGGACTTCACTGGCGCGGCGGAAAATGGAAAAAACCGCGCGGTCGGCGAGATGGTCGATGGCATAATCGCGCCACTCGCCATTAACGACCTTGTGGCCGTAAACGCGCAGGATGGCATCGAGCTCTTTGCGGTTGAAAGACACTTCGCCGCGGCACGGCTTTGGAAAAGACAGGACGGTATTTCTTGTCCCGGATTTCGTATTTTGCTCCATCAAACCTCGAAAGCGCTGCGATCAAACAATTATGCCGCTTCTTTCTTAAAAAGACAGCCCGGAACAAGTTTTTCTGCTGCAAAAAATATCACATTTTTGCCCTAATTGAGCCTCACGTGCGCCGCAACGTTTTTGCATAAGAACGATGTTGCCTGATGTCAGGTTGTGATTCGCAGCAAACAAGCCCCCTCCAGCGCGCTGCAAATCATCAAACAGCCGGACGTCCTTTTAAAGCCACTTGCTGAACCTCGCGGTTCTTCAAAGTGGCTTTTTTTTGCGAAAAATTTATGGGAGCTGGACAGCGCCGTAAATCGCGCCCGGGCCGGAATTGCTCATGCCTTGCAGGATAAGCGCACCGCCTTGCGCTTCCGACGGTTTCCAGAAAAGCCGCAGCGACAGTTTCTGGCCATTCCAGTAAGCGACTTCCTGCACCGATTGCACGACGTTCGAGTAGGATGTGGTCTTGCCGGCATTTTCGCCGCTGCCGATCGGCACTTTCGTTTCCCTGGCATAAGAGACGAGATAGACGCGCGCGCGCGGTGACTCGGTGCGCTCCGGCCAGCGCTCGATGGATATATCTACAGCGCCATGATCCGCTTGCGCAGACATCGGCACACGCATCGCCTGCCCTTCCGCCGTCACGCGGCATTGTTTTTCAATCTCGCCTTTGTCGCTGCCGACAGCATGGGCGACACCGTTGATGACCATCTGCGGTGTGTAAAGTTTGCCGTCGCCGCGCAGCGACATGTAAGCGCGCTGGCGCTGTGTATTTTCCGGCCGCGCCAACGTATCGCGCCAGCCGAGATGATCCCAGATCGTGACCGGGTATGTCAGCGCGATGACGCTTTTATCTTCATGCGCATAATTTGAGAGAAGCTTGTCGCCCGGCGGGCAAGAGGAACAGCCCTGGCTTGTGAAAAGTTCGAAAACAGCACGTGTCGGCGCCTGGGAAGCGCTCGCAGACTGGCCCCAAACCAAACCCGCAACAACGGCAACAAGCCCGATCTGAAAAACACGCAACGTTTGCATGTCATATCCAAAGCGGATTTGCCGAACAAATGCCAATCACACAATGGTGAGGCACGCCTTCTTCTGTATCCTGTTGATATTTACGTTAACATGGCTCGTGAACGAACGACGTTAACGTCACTTCAGGCGGCAAGATTGCGCAACACATATTGAAGAATTCCGCCGTTGCGGAAATAATCAAGTTCATCAAGCGTATCGATGCGGCAAATCAGCGGCAGTTGCCATGTCTTGCCATCTGCCGAAACGATTTCAGCCGTGATGCGTTCGCGCGGCTTGATCGTGGCAAGGCCCTTGATGCTGACCTTTTCGTCACCCTTGAGACCGAGGCCGGTCCACGACGTACCCGCTTCGAAAACGAACGGCACGACGCCCATGCCGATCAGGTTCGAGCGGTGGATACGTTCAAAACTTTGCGCAACAACCGCGCGGACGCCGAGAAGTTTCGGGCCTTTCGCCGCCCAGTCGCGCGACGAACCGTTGCCGTATTCCGCGCCTGCGAAAACGACCAGCGGAACGCTTTCAGTTTTGTAACGCATCGCCGCATCGTAAATCGACATGCGCTCGCCGGAGGGCTGATGAACCGTCATGCCGCCCTCGACGACGTTTCCGTTGTCATCGCGCATCATGAAATTCTTGATGCGGATATTCGCAAAAGTGCCGCGCATCATGATTTCATGGTTGCCACGGCGCGTGCCGTACTGGTTGAAGTCCACTTGCGCGACGCGGTGGTCGGTCAGATATTGTCCGGCAGGCGACGCAAGGCGGATACTGCCCGCAGGCGAGATATGGTCGGTGGTAATCTTGTCGCCGAACAGGCCGAGAATGCGCGCGCCGACAATATCCTGTACGGGCGCGGGCTTCAGCTCCATGCCTTCGAAGTAAGGCGGGTTCTGCACATAAGTGGACGCGCCGTCCCAGTCATAGGTCTGTTCATGACCGGCATCGATGGCCTGCCAGCGCTCGTCGCCTTTAAACACGTCGGCATATTTCGCCTCGAACATACGGCGCGTGACGAATTTGGAAATGAATTCCTGGACTTCGTGGTTCGACGGCCAGAGCTCGCGCAGATAAACCGGCTTCCCTTCGGTGTCGTTGCCGATCGAGTCGCGCGTGACGTCGAGACTGACGGTTCCCGCCAATGCGTAAGCGACGACGAGCGGTGGCGACGCCAGATAGTTCGCCTGCACATCGGGGCTGATGCGGCCTTCGAAATTGCGGTTGCCGGAAAGCACGCTCGCGCAGACGAGACCGTTGTCGTTGATCGTTTCGGAAATTTCCGGCGGCAGCGGACCTGAGTTGCCGATGCATGTCGTGCAGCCGAAACCGACAAGGTTGAAGCCGAGATATTCGAGATCTTCGTAAAGACCCGACTGGTTCAGATATTCCATCACCACCTGGCTGCCGGGCGCGAGTGATGTTTTCACCCATGGCTTTGAGACAAGGCCGCGTTTGCGGGCAGCGCGCGCGAGCAAGCCCGCCGCGATCAGCACGCTGGGGTTCGATGTATTCGTGCAAGACGTAATCGCCGCGATGACGACGTCGCCGTGGCCGATATCGAAATTCTTGGCCGGAACGGCGTAACGTTTTTTCGCCTGCGCGGGCGTTTTTCCATATTCGCTTTGCAGTGCGACCTTGAAATTCTTTTTGACAAGCTTGAGGTCTTGCCGTCCTTCGGGACGTTTCGGGCCTGCCATCGATGGCTGCACCTTGCGCAGATCCAGCTCCAGCGTGTCGGTGAATGCCGGATCATCCTGCGCGCGCAAACGATAGAGACCCTGTGTGCGCGCATATTTTTCAACCAGCGCGACATGATCAGTCGAGCGGCCGGTGAAAAGAAGATAACGCAGCGTTTCCTGATCGATCGGGAAAAAGCCGCAGGTCGCGCCATATTCCGGCGCCATGTTTGAAATTGTCGCACGGTCGGCGAGCGTGAGATTGGCAAGGCCGGGACCATAGAATTCAACAAATTTACCGACCACGCCTTTCTGGCGCAGCATCTGCGTGATGGTCAGAACAAGATCCGTCGCGGTAATGCCTTGGCGCAATTTACCGTTCAGCTTGAAACCGATCACTTCCGGAATCAGCATGGAATAAGGCTGGCCAAGCATGGCCGCTTCCGCCTCGATCCCGCCGACACCCCAGCCGAGGATGGCGAGTGCGTTGATCATCGTCGTGTGGCTGTCGGTGCCGACGACCGTGTCCGGATAAATCAGCGTCGCGTCTTTCACGCGGCCGTCCGGCATTTTGTAGTGACAGTCTTTCGTGAAAACCGTTTTGCCCAGATATTCGAGATTTACCTGATGGCAAATTCCGGTGCCGGGCGGAACGACGCGGAAATTGTCGAACGCTTCCTGCCCCCATTTGAGGAAGTTGTAGCGTTCCTGGTTCTGCTCATATTCGCGCGTGACGTTTTTGCCGAACGCCTTGTTGTTGCCGAAATAATCGACGACGACCGAATGGTCGATGATCAGGTCAACCGGCACAAGCGGGTTGATCTTCGCCGGATCGGCGCCAAGTTTCTTTACGCCGTCACGCATCGCCGCGAGATCGACGACGGCCGGAACGCCGGTGAAATCCTGCATCAGCACGCGCGCGGGGCGAAAGCCGATAT
>JAZKID010000038.1:0-11708 GCA_040385045.1 Pseudomonadota bacterium
GTTTCCGGCAAGTCGGACGGGCGCAGCAAGACGACGGCAAGAAGCGCTACGAGAAAAAGTTCAGTCCAACCGATTTCGAACATGCAATCTTTCCACTCGCCATCCTCGGATTAAGCCCGAGGATCAGATACTCGCAACAAGCGCAAGTATAATATCAATCTTGTCAGGCTTTGGTCTTATCTGCTTTTTTGGATTTCGCCGCACGCGATTTCGAGTCAACGCGCTTTTGCGGCGACGCGGCGCTGTCATCATCGCTAAGACCTTTTTTAAAGTTCTTGATGCCGGTCGCGACATCGCCCATCAGGTCGGCGATCTTACCGCGACCAAACAGCAGCACGATCAGGACAACGACAACAAGAATATGCAGGAAACTCGGTTGCATGTTTAAGCCTTACTTCTTTTCCTTGTCGTCGTCATCATCTTCATCATCGGACTCGTCTTCATCATCATCCGAGTCTTCATCGTCGTCTTCGTCCGTCTCATCGTCATCGGATTCTTCTTCGTCGTCCTCCTCAAAGTCATCCGCATCTTCGTCGTCCTCATCTTCATCGTCTGAAGAGTCAGGCTCATTCTCGTTAGCGTTCGCTTCTGGCTGGATGTCTTCTTCCTGAAGCGGCTCCAACATGTCGGCGGCATCGAGCGGGTCCTCGTCTTCGCCAAGCGCATCGCCGTCATTCGGCGAGGGGATAGAAAACCCTGTCGGCAGGCGCGTATCAAGCAAGCCTGCCCCGCGCAGTTCATCCAGACCCGGCAGGTCCTTGATACTGTCGAGACCAAAATGCATCAAAAATTCCTCAGTTGTTCCGTAAGTGACAGGACGGCCGGGCGCCTTGCGGCGACCACGCATGCGGATCCAGCCTGTCGTCAGCAAAATATCCAGCGTACCCTTCGAAGTCGTGACGCCGCGAATGTCCTCGATCTCGGCGCGTGTCACCGGCTGGTGATAAACGACAATGGCCAGCGTCTCGAGCTGCGCACGCGTCAGTGTTTTGCGCTCGACGCGTTCATCGCGCAGGTAATCGCTGAGATCGTCGGCCGTGCGGAACATCCACTTTCCGGCAATGCGTCTGAGCGTCACACCGCGGTTGGCATAGTCAGCAGCCAGCGTTTCAAGAATGGCCTTCGCATCAACGCCCTTGCCGAGTTTTTTGGCAAGCAATTCTTCCGTCATCGGCTCCTGCGCTGCAAACAGCAGCGCTTCGGCGACGCGCAAGGCCTGCGATTCAGCCTGCTCGTCCATTGCCGGTTCGAACAGGTCGCTGGCGGGTTTTCTTTGCTGGCTCGTTTCTGCCATTTTCACACTCTTCAACTTTGTGTTCGTTACTCGGCTTGCGCAGCGTTGCCGCGGCGCAGGTAAATCGGTTCGAAAGGCTTGTCCTGGCGGATTTCCAGACGCCCCTCGCGCGCCAGTTCCAGCGTCGCGGTAAAGCCGGAAGCGATGGCGCTGACATGCCGTTCAGGATCGGCGAGTTCGCCGAGAAGCGCAAGGTCAAAGCGGAACCAGTCGAGGTTTAATCCCGTCAATCTTTGCAGCGCCTCGCGTGCTTCAGCAATCGTCCATGTCGGGCGGACTTTCATTGTCACCTTGGCGAGCACGCGTTTTGAACGCTGCGTGGCATAGGCATGCAAAAGGTTATTGTAATCGGCCAGCCAGACGACCTTGCAGTCCGGCGCAGGCGCATCGGTGAAGCCGCGCGGGAAAACATCCTGAAGCAGCTTCGCGCCTTTCATCATTTCTTCGCCGGCTTTTTGCATCATCGCGAGACGCTTGAGGCGTTCGGTCAAGGCTTCGGCGAGATCGATGCCGCTTGGAATATCATCCTTCGGTGTTTCCGGCAGCAGCAGGCGGCTTTTAAGATAAGCGAGCCATGCCGCCATCAGCAGATAATCGGCAGCGATTTCGAGGCGCAGCTTTCGCGCCTGTTCGATGAATGTCAGATATTGCTCGGCCAACGCGAGCACGGAAATTTTCGCAAGATCGACTTTTTGCTGGCGCGCGAGCGTAAGCAGAAGATCGAGCGGGCCTTCGTAGCCGTCAACAGCTCCTCGTTGAAATCAGTGATGACATCGTCAGTTTGCATTTTTCTTTAAGCCACCAGTGTTTCGAAACTTGCTTCGGCATTCGCTTCGGCAAGAAGAGATTTCAGTTCCGCCTCCGCCTCATCGCGGTTGAACGGTTGCGGCACGTGAAGCTGCGCGAGCGCCGCTTCGTAACGTAACAGCGCCTGCCCCGACAGCCGCGGCACGACGGATTCAATGTCGCGCATTTCATCCATTGCACCCGAGCAATGGAGGATGAGATCGCAACCGGCCTCCAGCGACTTGGCCGCGCGATCGGCGAAAGACCCGCTGAGCGCTTTCATGCCAAGATCGTCCGACATCAGCGCGCCCTCATAACCGATCTCCCCGCGGATAACGTCTTCGATCATCGTCTTCGACGTCGTCGCAGGATTGTCTTTATCAATATCGGCATAAACAACATGCGCTGTCATTGCGAAAGGTGCGGTTTTCAACGCTTTAAACGGCGCAAAATCGGTTTTAGACAACTCAGCGTGGCTGGTTTTGACAACAGGCAATTCAAGGTGGCTGTCGGCGCGTGCGCGGCCGTGGCCGGGAATGTGCTTGATGACCGGCAAAACGCCCGCTGCCAGCAGGCCCTCGATCTTCGCCTGCGCCAGCGCGACGATGCTTTCCACCGTCTCGCCATAGGCGCGTGTACCGATAATATCGTGCGCGCCGGAAATTTTCAGATCGAGCACAGGGTCGCAATCGACATTGAAACCGAAACTGTGCAGATCGTCACCAATCAGCCGCGCATTCAGCCAAGCGGCGCGAATACCTTTTTTCGTGTCCCGCTGATAGATTTCACCCATAATCTGCGCGTTCGGATAATTCGGCGCGAGCGGCGGGCGAAGGCGCTGCACTTTTCCGCCTTCCTGATCGACCAGCACCGGCGCTTTTTTGTCGCCGACATGGTCGCGATAATCGTGAATGAGGTTTTTGAGTTGCTCGCGGCCGGAAATATTGCGCGCAAAAAGAATAAGCCCGGCCGGAAGAACCGAGCTGATGAATTCTTTTTCTTCCGCTGTCAGCGACAGGCCGCTGACGCCGATAATTAATGCGCGCCTCATGGCAAAAACGCTATCGGCGCCGCATCAAAAGGTCAAGAAAACAATGCTTAATTCGCCGTCACGACGCAATCGCCGCCGGCAGCTTTCAGGCGGCCGCACAGTGCCGTTGCATCATCGCGGCTTGCAAGCGGGCCGACGCGAACGCGGTAATATGTGCCCTTGTCACCCAGTGCCACTGGCTTGATGGACGGCTGATAGCTGCCGAGTACAGCCGGGAAACGCTGTTGCATCGCCGTGAAGGACGAGCGTGCCGCGGCATCGCTGCGCTGCGATGAAATCTGCACGACGAAACCGACGCCGCCCGTACCAGCTGTTGCCGGCGTTTTGGCAGTTGTCGCCTTTGGTGTTGTCGTTGCCGCACGCTGCATCTGCGCCGGCTGAATATTTGCAACACGCTGTTGCGGCTGCGTAACTTGCGGCGGCGGCACAGGCGTCGTTTCAGAATCCGCCATCGAAGGCGCTTCTTCCTCAACGGCAGGCGCCGCTTCGGCTTCTGCTTCGGCCTCCGCCTTTTTGACAGATTTGTCGACGGCCTGTTTCACAGCCGGAATCGATGTGCGCGGTGATGTTTCGGTTGCAACGACAGGCGGTTTGATTTCAGGCGTCTGAGGCTCAGCTACATTCGTCGATGCCGTGCTGTCGGCAGGCGCAGGAATGCTTTCCAGCGTGCCATCCGGTTTGACGCGGATCGTGGTCGTCGTCACCTGGCGCGGCGCGTTGAGTGCGGTCTTGTCCTGCGCGGCAGGGTTCGGCAACACGACGCGTGGCGCTTGCGCCGTCGTATCGGCAGGGTTGAGCGTTTCGACAGGCTGCTCTTCACGCGAAACAAGTTTCTCGTCGTTAGTTTCTTCGCTCGCACTGCCGAGGCGGTCGTAGATCAGCTTGTTGGAAGGCTGCGTATCGTCAGCTTTCGGAACCGTCTTCACAGGCGAATTATCGGCCTTGATAATGACCGGATCGCCGCTCGAGGAGCTGCCGACCCAGCTGTAAATCAGCGCGCCGATCACGGCGACAAAAACAAGACCCGTAACGGCGATAACCGTGACAAGTCCGCTGCGCTGCTTGTTTTCAAGATAATAGGCAGCGGGCTGTGCTTCTTCATACTGGTCATCATCTTCGATCGTATCGTCGGCCGCTGTTTCGGTTGCACGCGTGTCGAAATCGAAGGCATCGGCACGATGTTCGAAGTCTGTTGGTTTGCCGCGCGACAGGCTGGCGGTGAAATCACTCTCAAAAGCGCTTTTCGGCGATGCGTAATTTTGCGGAGGCTCGTACGAAGACGGCTCATTATCAAACGATGTTTCATTCTCGAACGTATCGTTCTGGAAAGAAGGCTCGACGCGCGATGTAAATGGCTGACGCACGGGCGGCGGCGGAGGCGCGGAGAACACAGGCGCAGCGGGCGCGCGTTCAGGCTGTGGCGGAGTGACAGGTTTTTCGCCAAACGAACGGAAGGCCGCTTCAAAATCGTTTTCGCTGATGCCGAGGAAATCCGATTTCGGCGCGGCGGCTTGCGGTTGCGCAGGCGCAGGTTTTGCCGCCAACGGCGTTTTTGGCAGTTCAGGCCAGTTGATAGCTTGCGATGTCTGTGAAGGAACGGGTGTTGCCGGGCGCGTCGTGGCCACAGGCGCACGCGGCTGCGCGGGTGCAGACGATGCTGTCGGGGTGAAGGGTGATGCGGCCGCTTTTTGTGTGCGGCTTACAATGCGTTCCAGCTCGGCAAGAGGATCGTCGATATCGCCAGAAGCTGATGTCCAGTTCGTGCGGCGGCTGGGCGTATCACTCATAAAAAAACCCTCTAGAACGATGACTACGTTTTATAGTTTAGCGCATTTCTTGCGGAGTCGAGACACCTAAAATACGTAATCCCGAGGCAAGCACATTTTCCACGGCTTGCAAGAGCCCCAGATGCGCTTTCGTCCAGACTTCATCATCCGTACGAATAAAGCGCAATTGTGGCACATCTTTACCTTTATTCCAAAGGCTATGAAAGAGACTCGCAAGATCAAAGAGATAAAAAGCGATCCGATGAGGCTCTTTTGCTGCCGCGGCGGCCGCCAATAGTCTTGGATAAGCTGCCAGCAACTTGATGACGTCTTTCTCGGCAGAATCAACGATGCACTCAAAATTGGTATTTCCAGCCAAATTTTGGAGATTGATCGCGGGAAAAGCCTGCTTCGCTTGCCGATAAACCGAGTGAATACGCGCATAGGCGTATTGAACGTAAAACACAGGGTTGTCTTTCGATTGCTCCACAACCTTGGCGAGATCGAAATCAAGCGGCGCATCGTTCTTGCGGATCAGCATCATGAAGCGGATCGCGTCGCGGCCGACTTCATCGATGACTTCATTTAGCGTGACGAAATCACCCGAACGTTTCGACATTTTCACCGGCTCGCCGTTCCGCAGCAGTTTAACGAGCTGGATGATGCGGACATCAAGCTCACCCTCACCTTGCGTGATCGCCTTCACCGCCGCCTGCATGCGCTTTACATAGCCGCCGTGATCGGCACCCCAGACGTTGATGAGATGCTTCGCGCCGCGCGAGAATTTTTCGAAATGATAAGCGATGTCGGATGCGAAATAAGTATAGCTGCCGTCCGACTTCATCAGCGGGCGGTCGACATCGTCACCGAAATCCGTCGCGCGGAAAAGCGTCTGTTCGCGCTCTTCCCAGTCTTCCACCGAACCTTTGGGGCGCGGCAGAATACCTTCATAAATGACGCCTTTTTTATTCAGAGCCTCGATCGCCTCTTTGACTTTACCGTTTTCGACAAGTTGGCGCTCGGAAAAGAAAACGTCATGCTTGATGCCGATACGTTCGAGATCCTTGCGGATCATTTCCATCATCGCATCAATGGCGAATTGGCGGACTTCGGAAAGCCATTCGCTTTCCTGTTTATCAAGAAGCGTCTTGCCGTATTTTTCTGCAAGCGCTGCGCCTACCGGCTTTAAATAATCGCCGGGATAAAGGCCCGATGGAATCTCGACGGTTTCACCCTGTGCTTCGCGGTAACGCAGATAAGCCGAACGCGCGAGTACATCGACCTGCCCGCCCGCATCGTTGATGTAATATTCGCGGACGACCGGATGGCCCTGTGCGCTGAGTAAGCTTGCCAGTGCATCGCCGAACACCGCACCACGCGCATGCGCGACATGGAGCGGGCCGGTCGGGTTTGTCGACACATACTCAACGTTGATGGCATTGTCCGGCGTATCGGCAAGCGGCTTGAGGCGGCCGTAATCCACGCCCGCCTGCAAAATCGCGCCAAGTGTTTTTTGCCAGAATTTATCCGACAGCGTCCAGTTGACGAAGCCAGGGCCTGCGACATCCGCCGTTTCGACATCACCATCCTGTTTCAACCTGGCGACGATATCTTCCGCGATCTGGCGCGGCGGCTTGCCCTGAACCTTCGAGGCAATCATCGCTGCATTGGTCGACAAATCCCCATGCGAGGCGTCGCGCGGTGCTTCTACTTTCACCTGCGACACGTCGATGCCCTGAACCATGCCGCCGATGCGGCCCGTAAACTCTGAGAAAATATCCATGAAGCGTTATATCCGTAAATCTGGCTTTGTATTAGTCAGCCTGTCGATTTCCTGCAAGGCGAGCCGGTCTGTCATGCCCGCTAAAAAATCGCAGACACGGCGCGCAAACCGCGGCATATCGACGACATCAGCACCTTCCAGCCAGTTCGGAGGCAGAATATCGCGTTTGTTAAAGTAGGAATTGAAAATCGCGCTGAGGCCCTCTTGCGCATTTTCCATCACGGTCATGATGCGCGGGTGGCGGTACATGCGGGCGCGCAAAAAGTTTTTCAGCTCGCGCTCCTGTACGGCCATGTTTTCCGAAAATGCGATCATCGGCGTTGAGGCATAACGCACGGCGTCAGCGCCTTGGCCGCTTAAATTTTGTAAACGCGTCATACTTTCAAAAATCACATCCTCGATCAGCCGCGTTATAAAGCGGCGCGCGACTTCATGCTGGCGGCGCGGCGCTTCAAGGCCGGGATAAAGCGCATCGACATCCTCAACAATCTCTTTGCCAAGCAGGGTTTCTTTTAGATCATCAATCGTAAAAAGCCCGGCGCGCAACCCGTCGTCCACATCATGCGCATCATAGGCGATGTCATCGGCCAGCGCAGCAGCCTGCGCTTCCGCAGATGCGAACGACCACAGCTGCAAATCGCATTTCTCGTTGAATTCAATAATTGCCCGCGGAATTTCCTCACCAAGCGCTTTCTTCTCGCGTGTCGTCAGCGGGCCGTTATGTTTCACCAGACCTTCAAGCATGTCCCATGTGAGATTGAGACCATCGAATGTCGCGTAAGACCGCTCCAGCTTGGTGACGACACGCAGCGACTGCGCATTATGATCGAACCCGCCATACTCTTTCATGCACGCATCGAGCGCACGCTCACCCGCATGACCAAAAGGCGGGTGACCAAGATCATGCGCCAGTGCCAGCGCCTCGGCGAGATCTTCGTTCAGCCCGAGCGCCCGCGACAGCGAGCGTGCGATCTGTGCAACCTCGATTGTGTGTGTCAGCCTTGTGCGGAAATGGTCGCCCTCATCGTAGATAAAGACCTGCGTTTTATCTTTCAGGCGGCGAAAGGCGCGGCAATGAATAATCCGGTCGCGGTCGCGCTGAAATTCGGTGCGGGTGCGACTGGGTGGCTCGAATAGCAGCCTGCCCCGCGTTTTGGCAGGATTGGAGGCAAAGCGCGTACCTGCCGCATTACCCGAACCGGCTTTGGGCAAGGCCAAGGCTACACTTGAGCTTTTCTGAATCATCCTTATCTCATATATATCAAGTCTGACTTATCACCAACGGGCTCTAGCGCCATGACAGTTCTGCCGATGACACTCACCGACCGCGCAGCATTACGCATCGGCCAGATCCTTTCAACAGAACCCGGCAAGACGGCGCTCCGCCTTGCGGTTAACGGTGGGGGCTGCTCGGGTTTTCAATATGAGTTTTCCCTTGTGAGCGCACGCGCCGAAGACGACATCGCGATAGAGAAAAACGGGGCGACATTGCTGGTCGATGAAATTTCCGCGCAATATGTGCAAGGGTCGGAGCTCGATTTCGTCGACGACCTGATGGGCGCCTTCTTCCGCGTCAATAATCCTAACGCAACCGCGTCCTGCGGTTGCGGCACGAGCTTTTCGGTTTAGATGCGTATCGCAACCTGGAACGTCAATTCTGTCCGCCAGCGCCTGCATTTTTTAAGCGGCTGGCTCAAAGACAACGCGATCGACGTTGCATGCCTGCAGGAAATCAAATGCACGGACGAGAATTTTCCAAGGCAGGAATTCGAAGACATTGGTTACAACGTCGAGACATTCGGCCAGAAGACATTTAACGGTGTGGCTATTCTTTCCAAATTTCCGATTGAGGATATCAGGCGCGGCCTGCCGGGGTTCGAACATGATCCTCTATCGCGTTACATCGAAGCCAGCATCGTCACGAAAAAAGGCGCGGCACGCATTGCTTCGATTTATGCGCCGAACGGCAATCCTCTAGGAACCGAAAAATTTACCTACAAGCTCGAATGGCTTGAAAAACTACGGCTGCATGCACAGCAACTTCTCATGATGGAAGAACCAATCGTGCTGACGGGCGATTTCAACATCATTCCTGAAAACAAGGATGTGCATGATCCGCGCGCATGGGTGAATGATGCGCTTTTTCAACCAGAAAGCCGCGCCGCCTACCGCGCGCTTGTGAATCTTGGCTATACGGACGCGTTTCGTCTTTTCGAAACGGGTGACGGGCATTACACATTCTGGGATTATCAGGCGGGTGCGTGGCAAAAAAATAACGGCATCCGCATCGATTTTGCAATGCTCTCGCCGCAGGCTGTCGACATCCTGAAATCATGCACCATCGACAAGGAACCACGCGCTTTGGAAAAACCTTCCGATCATGTTCCCGTGATTACAGTTTTAGATATCTGAAATTCATTTTTGCTGATAAAAAGCAAACCTCAAAACCATAAAATTTTACACGTTCATAATAATCAACATTAACCGTGGCGCTTCTTCAAAGCCGCGTTCATACTCTTTTAAGAATACAAATTCTCGTTTTAGATATTTTATTGAAAGATTTTTTATGCCTGAGACAGTCACCATTGGCAAAACGGTTTTCAAGGTTGATTATGAGCTTGGCATGAAGCGGCTTATTCCGACGAACCTGAAAAAAGGTGAGTCCGTCAACTTCAGCTTTGGTGACATGGTCGATATCGACAGCCAGCTTCGCCCGGAGATGCAGCCGAAAAATCCCGAAAAAGAAAAGAAACTGAACGAACTTCGCGAAAAAAAATCAGGCGAAATCAAAAGCGCGCTGGAGGTCAAGGATTTTGACGCTTCGCGTGCCGACGACGTTCGGAAATTCAACGAAGTCAAAGGCTTGCTCGGCAAGGATGATCAGTTGCGCCGCGAGTTCTTGCCCCGGCCGACGATCTGGAATGAAGAAAAGAAAGAATTCGTCAAAAACGAAAATTATAGCGACGAAAAATATCTCGCGACCGTCGAAAGCAATATACAGTCCGCCATCAGCGACCCATGGCTCGTTAATCTGCCGCTCCATGTCCGCATCATGATGGGTATGAACGGTGTTTGGAAATTCGAAGGCGAAGCCAACAACCCGTTCATCATGAAAATCGCTAAGGATATGGGCATCGATCTGAAAGATGACGAATCCGATGACGCACAGTGCGCACTCATCATGCAATATGCGCTGTGGTCATCAGCGCAAGGCGAAAACAGATCTTTTGATGCGTCGAAAAGCGGCAAGCTGAATCAGGATATCAGCCGCCTTGGCACCGAATTTGATTACAACGAACGCAGCAAGTTCGACGTCGTCATTCTTCCAGCAGAAGGGGACAAACCTTCTCACATCGCCATCTATATGGGCGATGACGCAAACGGCAATGCACGAATCTTTGGCGGCAACCAGCTCTATACGGGCACTTATACCGACGAAGACGAGAACGGGAACAAGGTCGCACGCACTGTCAAAAGTAACGGCGTCGGCGTCCTTAGTGTTTCGCAAGAGAGGCTGGCAAACGCCAAATTCTATAGCGTGCCCGGCGTCGAGCGTACGCTTGACCGTAAATATAACACGACCAATGTGATGGAAGAATTCAACGGCACAGATTCATATATCAGCGGCTGGTAAGAATTCAAGATGAACGCCATTCCAAATTTTGTTGTTAAAGTCGGCGGGCAAAAGGTGCAACACACCGATACGCGCGTCAGCGACAACATTTACAAGATTGCGTTTGACTCGTCTGTGCGCTCGGCGCCTGCCTATGTAAAAATGAGCGGCGGCAAACCGCAAATCCTTTCTGCCGATTTCTTCAAGAGTCACAGCAATCTTTATACGCCGTTGCCTGCAGTAAATTCCAGCAATTACAAGCCAAGCGTTCAAAAGAACGTTCTTGCTTCTTACAATGACCCTGAAAATGCCAGACTGCCCGCTCATATGCGTGTTGCAAAGGGTTATAATGGTATCAAAGAAATTAAAGGCGCAGGCATCAACCCGGAAATCGCGCGCTGGCGCGAGCATGTCATGTCGGTCTTCCCGTCACTGAACATTGATGAATTAGCTGATGACTCCAGCAAGTGCCGCCTGTTTATTCTTGAAGCGTTGGCAACGACAGCTGAACTGACAGGCAATAAAGAACTTTACGAACCAAAAGTTGCTTCAAACGGCGACCCAATCTTTGGCCCTGAAGTCGACAAGAGCGATCTCAAGATCGGCGACATTGTAAAAATGGATCTTGGCGGCACCGAACACTGGACATTTATCGAAGATATTAAGGGCCACAAAATTAAAATCTTTGGCGGCAGCCAGGACGAAGCTGTCAACGGCATCTGGTATGACCGCGCCAGCATTCAACAAGTTCAGCGCGTCGGCGGCACGGAAGCTGTCGATGCTGAAAATAAAGATGAAGATATTGATACAACCGAGCGGCCTACAAAAGAAAATGCCACGCGCAATAAGAAGACCGAAACCAATAAAGCAAATTCAGATGATGACATATTGAGTTTTGAAGCGAATTTGGACGAGCACGATCCGAAAGTCGGCGATAAAGGCCGCAGAGGCGGCATCATCACTAAGGTAAAAACTGTCCGCTCCGAGGAATCCGTGTTCTCAGGCGGTTACGATTTTGAAATCACCGAAAAAATGCCTGATGGAAGTTTGCAAACCTATCAACGCAGTAAACAATACCCGTGCGATTGCGCTACTGTCGTAAAAACAGATGCCGTTGAGGGCCACATTCAGGCCGACGTCAAGAATTCAGACGTCTTGGAAAAAATGAAACAGGACGGCGGCCGCGTCACCTGGCAGGGCTTCAAAGACCTGATGGTCGAAATGGGAAAATTTACGACGGAAGCCGGAGTACGTTTGCGTTTAGGTGACCTAAAAGATGGCAAGTTTACTTTTAACGGCAAGGAAAAAATTTCCGACGCACATGGTATCGGCAATCCACAAAATTACAGCGGGATGAGCGTATGGACATGGCCGCGCATGAAAAAATTCTGCGAAGAAGTTCAGGGCCTTGAACA
>JAZKID010000038.1:11718-14743 GCA_040385045.1 Pseudomonadota bacterium
CGGTGCACATGAATATAACGGTATGCGCTTTGACGAATTTGTGCCAAAACTCGTCAAGCTTGTCCGCCAGAGCCAGCCGGATGCAAAAACCGATTATGAAGCATTAAAAATGACACTGGCATGAGGAAAATATGATTATTTTGCTGTCTTACATATCACTTTATACTGTCGTTGCCGCGATTTTCACCACAATCGAAATCACTGTCGGCAAGCAGCAGCCGGTGAGAATCCGCGCGCAGAAAAATAAAGCGCGCTGATCAGCGCTTCAAGCTGAAAACCTTATCGTCTGCGACAAAACTTCCGTCGGCCTGCGGCACAAGAATGATGCTTTCGCCATCACTCCCGTCAAGTTCCAGTGAAAAATCCTGAATGCGCCATGAGACAAGTTTGTATTTGCGCAAAGTACCGCTGCAGCCTTTGACAAGCTCAAGCGCGTAGCTTTCCTCGCCGCCTTCCGGCGGATGATCCAGAAGCGTTATTTTGCAGAGCGGCTTGCCGCCCTTATCGTTCAGTTGCCATGTGCCGAAAAGATGTTGCGCCATCGGCACGCGGTCAACGCCTTTTTGTCCTTTCACCATGATCATGGCGGACAGCGTCCCCTGCTGCGTACGATAAGGCCCGCCTTCCTGCTCATATAGATGCAGAATTGTTTTTCGTGTTGCATCACGCAATACGATATCGCCGTCACCGCCGAAATCCCACGATGCAACGCGGTCATGAAGATCGGCTAGTGCGCAATGTGCTTTCTCCTGCACAGCATAGCCGCCTATCGTTTTATCTTTGTCGAATTGAAGAACGCAGCCTTGCGCCCCATCTTCCGGCGCAATGAGCCATTCGCCTGCCATTGCGGCGACGATATCGTCGCTGACGGCGTATGCGGGAAGGCAAAAAGAGAAAAGAAAAAGAACGGAAAGGAAAAACTTATGGCTGTTTTTGCCAGCGTTTGACATTGTTGGCGGCATTCATGCGCTCCTCATCTGAGGCGAGGGTATACGCATCTTCAAAGGACGACACAATCCATGCATCATCATTCTTCTTCGCCTGATTGCGCGCCAGCGAGAGCCACATCAACCCCTCAACACGGCGGCGCGGCGCATCTTCCGAATTGGCAAACATAAGGTTGCCAAGCGCGGCCTGCGCGCGCGCATGACCTTTTTCGGCAGCATTGCGCAACCAGTTGGCGGCGAGCTGGGCGTTCTTCTCGACGCCCTCGCCTTCCAGATACATATTGCCGAGCTGGTATTGCGCTTCCGTATCACCGAAAATGGAAGCGGCCTGATAATACATCCGCCACGCCATGGGCATATCCGATTTCAATTCACCGCCGATGCCTTCGCGGTAATAGGCGCCGAGTTGTGTGAAGGCGCGACCAGCGATCTGCCCCTGCATGGTGCCGGGCTCGTCTTCGGCATGATTGTCGACGATCATCTTGAACCAGTGAAACGCTTTTGCATCGTCGCGCGGCACGCCCTTGCCGTCGGCAAACATCCGCGCGAGACGCCATTGCGCAACGGCATGACCCGCTTCTGCCGCCGCCGTCCAGCGGTCGACCGCCTCACGGATGTTTCCTTCGCGATAGGCCTTGGTGCCGAGCTTCACGGCATTGCCGGGTGTCATTTCAGCAGGCTGGGTGGCGGATGGCGTACCGTCAAAGGCGTTGGCACAAAAGAAAGCGGCACTGGCGACGCACAGAACAAGGGCAAGCGCGACAGCGCTGCATAATCCCCGAGCTTGCGAGCGATGAACCATCGTCATGATTTCAAATCATTTTCCCTGACAGGAAAGGCAACCGTTTCCATAGTCCTAGCATGCCCTGCTTTCATGGCGAAATAGAGGCGTGCGCACCTCAGCCAAGCGCCTGCAAGGCCTCTTTAATCTTGGTCTGGCGCTGCAGCGCACCATCGCGGCGTTCCTTGTGCTCCTCGATGATCTCTTCGGGGGCATTGGCCGTAAATTGCGGGTTCGAAAGCTTGGCGTCAATCTTGGCGAGATCCTGTTCGATCTTATCGGCTTCTTTCGAGAGACGCGTACGCTCGGACGCGAGGTCAATGATATCGGCCAGCGGCAGGGCCGCCACCGTTTCACCGATCAGGAAACGCGCGGCCTGTTTCGGCGGCTGCGCCTCGAAGGTAATCGCAGACAACCGCGCCAGACGTTTCAGCAAAGTATCGTGCGTGCGCACATAATCTTTTGCCTTGCCGGCATCGCCGGTAAAAACGAGAGGCACGAAAGCGCCGGCTGGTACGTTCATTTCGGCACGCAGTGCACGCACAGAGGTAATGCAGGAAATAATCCAGCGGATTTCATCGCTGGCCTCTTTCGCATTGAGGACGAGCGTATCGGGCCATTCGCTTAACGTCAGCATTGTCTTACGTTCCGGGCCCTGGCTGCCGGTAATCGTCCAAAGCTCTTCAGTCATGAACGGCATGAACGGGTGAAGAAGCTGGAGGATAAGATCGTAAACGTAAGCCGCCGTTGCCTGCGTCTCGGTTTTGTCGGTGCCCTCGCCTTGCAGGATCGGTTTCGTCAGTTCGACATACCAGTCGCAATACGTGCCCCAAACAAAATGATAGGCCGCATTGGCGGCATCGTTGAAGCGGTATTCCTCGATGGCCTGCGTGATCGCGGCGATCGCTTCATCGGCTTCGGCAATCAGCCAGAGATTGAGCGTTTCCTTTACCGACTTCGGATCGAAATCGGTACGCACGCAACCGTTCATGTTAAGGAAGCGGCCCGCGTTCCAGATCTTGGTGCCGAAGTTGCGATAACCTTCGATACGCTGGTTCGATAATTTGATATCGCGCCCTTGCGCTGTCAGTGCGGCCAGCGTGAAACGCAATGCGTCGGCACCATAATCGTCCATGATGCTGAGCGGATCGACGATATTGCCTTTCGACTTCGACATTTTCGCGCCGTGCTCATCGCGCACCAGCGGATGAATGTAAACATCCCTGAACGGCACATCCTCGGCAATGAATTCGGACGCCATCATCATGCGCGCCACCCAGAAGAAGATGATGTCGAA
>JAZKID010000039.1:0-4468 GCA_040385045.1 Pseudomonadota bacterium
CACAAGATCGCCGGCCGTATCGACAAGCGTGCCGTCAAGGTCGAATACGACGGTTAAAGTCATGCGAAAACCGGTCCTTGCTTCATGTTCTTGACATCCTCGTGCATGGCTGGCACGCCGCTCGTTCAGGGAGACAAGATAAACATGAATGCCGAAAACGCAAAACAGCTTGTGGGCCAGCGTGCCGCC
This sequence comes from Pseudomonadota bacterium, assembly GCA_040385045.1. Classification (GTDB taxonomy): domain Bacteria; phylum Pseudomonadota; class Alphaproteobacteria; order Rhizobiales; family UBA4765; genus JAZKID01. Next base: position 190 of record JAZKID010000039.1, read on the forward strand.
GAACTCGTGGATAACGGCATGCGTGTCGGCCTCGGTACAGGCTCGACGACCAATTTCTTTATCGATGCCTTGAGCGAAAGAAAGCTCGATATCATCTGCGTGCCGACGTCGAAGGCTTCTGAACTGCGCGCGCGCGAAAAGGGGCTGAAGCTGGCCACGCTCGATGAGGTGCCGGAACTCGATATCACCATTGATGGCGCCGATGAAATCGGCCCGCACCTGTCGCTGATCAAGGGTGGCGGCGCGGCTTTGCTGTTTGAAAAAATCGTCGCCTTCGCCAGCAAAAAAATGATCGTTATCGCCGATGAAAGTAAGATTGTCGAAACGCTGGGGCGTTTTCCCTTGCCGATCGAAGTGATGCCGTTCGGTCTTGGCGCAACGAAGCTGGCGATCGAAACCGTTTGTAAAAAACTCGATCTCTCGGGCGAAATCAAATTGCGCAAGACAAAAACAGATGAAACGCTTGTCACCGATGGCGGCCATTTCATTCTCGACGCGCATCTGCAAAAAATTCCTGATCCGCAGGCTTTTGCGGCGATGCTTTCTTCAATTCCGGGCGTTGTCGAGCACGGCCTTTTCCTGAACATGACATCATACGCTTTGATCGCAGGTGAAAACAGCGTTCGCGAAATTACAATTTAAATGGCTGAAATTTTCGACTTCTTCGTGATCGGTGCCGGTTCTGGCGGCGTGCGCGCTGCACGAATTGCGGCGATGCACGGCGCAAAAGTCGGCATCGCGGAAAAAAGCCGTTTTGGCGGCACATGTGTGATCCGCGGCTGCGTGCCGAAAAAGCTGCTTGTTTACGCCTCACGTTTTGCCGAAGACTTCGAAGTGGCGGAAAGTTTTGGCTGGGGAAAAGTGGCGGCGAGTTTCGACTGGCCGACCTTGATAGCCAATAAGAACAAGGAAATCGCGCGCCTTGAAGGTCTTTATCTGGAAGGCTTGCAGAAAACCGGCGTTACGACCTTTCATGAAGAAGCTTCCTTTGAAAATGCGACAACGCTGCGCCTGTCATCCGGAAAAATAATCGAGGCCAAACATATTCTGATCGCAACAGGCGGAAAACCATCGCGTGCGCAATTTTCTGGTGCGGAGCTTGCAATGGTTTCGGACGATATTCTTGAGTTGAAACGCCAGCCGAAACATCTTGTTGTTGTCGGTGGTGGTTACATCGGTATTGAATTTGCCTGCGTGTTTGCAGGTCTTGGCAGCAAAGTCAGCATTATCAATCGCGGGGCCTCGATCCTGCGCGGTTTTGATAGTGAGACAGTGCAGGAACTGACAGCGGCGCTGCAAAAGCGCGGTATTTTCATTCATTATCATGCCGAATTGAAAACGCTTTCGCGAAACGGCGCGGGCTTGCGTGCCGAGCTGACGAGCGGCGACATTCTGGAATGTGATGACGTCTTGCTGGCAACCGGCCGTACGGCAAATACAGAAACGCTTCATCTTGATGCCGTAGATGTGAAAACAAACGACAAGGGCGCGATTATCGTTAATGAAAAATCGCAAACCAGTATTCCGAATATTTATGCCGTCGGTGATGTGACGGGGCACATTGCGCTGACACCGGTTGCGATACGTGAAGGGCATGCACTTGCTGATACGCTATTCGGTAACAAGACGTGGCAGGCGGATCTTGCAACCATTCCCAGCGCGGTTTTTTCGACACCCGAGCTTGGCAGTGTTGGCCTCAGCGAAGAACAAGCGCATCAGCGCTTTAAAAATATCAAGATTTTTTGCACACGCTTTCGCCCTATGAAAACGGCGATGGCGCAGATGCATGAAAAAACATTTATGAAACTTGTCGTCGATGCGGATACGGATATCGTGCTCGGCGCGCACATGATCGGCGAGGGCGCAGCCGAAATGGTTCAGCTGCTTGCGCTGCCGCTTCGCCTCAAGGCAAAGAAAGCGGATTTCGATGCCACGATGGCGTTGCATCCGTCTTCTGCGGAAGAATGGCTGACAATGCGCATGCCGAAAGCACTGCTGCCCGCAAAAGACATCAAGACCGAGGTGCGGCGCTCGTAACCATACGCCGTGCGCGGCTTTCATAAGCGATGATGCCCCACAACATGCCGAGCAGCATGAACCAGTGCCGCCAATGGTCGGTGTCGATCAGCCAGCCTTGCAGGGCCATGCCGAAAAATGTCGCATAAATCGCAATACTGAAATTGCGCCACGGTGTTGCGCGCAGTGAAACCCCAAAACCGCGAATGAGCGTGATGACAATCAATGCGGCATAGGAAATGCCGCCCACCCAGCTGTAAGTGAGAAATCCCTGCAGATAGATGTTGTGCGTATCTTCGCCAAAAATTTTCGCGAAGGCGCGAAAGCCGATACCGAGCGGATTTTCCAGCGCCATGCTGAAGCCGATGAACTGGCGGTTGAGGCGGCCGAACTGGCCTTCATCATAAGGCAGCGTCAGCTGCGCCCGTTCCGAAAACATGCTCGACACCTGGTCGATCGACAGCAGCGTGAAGATCAGCCCTAGCATGATCAAAACACCGATCACGGATAGAAGAAGAATACGCGCGCGGATGACCGCTGAACGGTTGACGATAAAGGACAGGAAAACCGCGAAGACTGCCGAGAAAGCAAAGCCGCCCCACGCGCCGCGCGAATAGCTGAGGAAAAGACCGGCCGCGAGAATAAGAAGAACGATGCCCCATATCAAGGTCTGCCGCAGCGTTCCCATGAGCACGCAGAGAAGCGCGTAAACCATCGGATAAATGAGAAAGGCCGAGAACACGTTCGGGTCCTTGAACGTGCTTTTCGCGCGATCATAGAGAACGAACGTATCTGCGAAGGGAATTTTTCCGAGATAGCCAAGCACGCCAAGCAGCGAGACGATAACGGCGCTGAGTGCATAAGCATGCGTGGCGCGCTGAAGGCGCGGGCCAGGGTCAGAAGCGATCATCGCCGCGAAGAATAAGGCCGTCAACGCAAGGAAGCCTGTAATCAAGACATGTGTGATCGCGACATCGAGTTCAGGCGCGATGAGTGAACTCAGCAAGCCGCCGATAAAAAATGCGATCAGCAAGGCTGTAGGTGCAGCAAGGACCGATGAATAAGTGAGGCCGGCGATAAAGAAAAACGGAATGAACAGCGCCGCGGCGAATTCGTAAGGCGCAGGCTCGAACAGGACAAAACCGCTGAACAGCGCCAGCACGCCGATGGAAAAAAGTGCCAGCTGGTTTCCGAACGCCGCTTTTTGCACACGGCGTAATTCGGGATTTATGGTTTGGCTGTTTGCCATGTCATCCTGAGCGAATGCGAAAGTTCTCATCTTACACGAGATTCTTCAGCTTCGCCTCAGAATGACACAGAATTATTCAGTACGCATTCTCGCTGTGGCTGAGCAGGGCGATCGGCGTCATGGTTAGGATGTACATGTCGAACCAGATCGACCAGTTGTCGATATAATAAAGATCGTGCTCGACGCGTTTCTGGATTTTCAGCGACGTATCGGTTTCACCGCGCCAGCCGGAAATCTGCGCCCAGCCTGTAATGCCCGGTTTCACTTTATGGCGCGCGAAATAGCCGTCGACGACATCCTGATAAAGCCGCGCGGACGCTTTTGCCGCCGTCGCATGCGGGCGCGGGCCGACGAGTGACAGGTCGCCCTTGAAGACGACATTGAAAAGCTGCGGCAGTTCATCCAGCGAAGTTTTACGGATGATGCGGCCGAATGCCGTGACGCGCGGATCGTCTTTCGTCACAAGCTTTGTCGCATCGGGATCGACCGCTTCCGCGCGCATCGAGCGGAATTTATAAACCTCGATCAACTGGTTGTTGAAGCCATAACGATGCTGCTTGAATAGAATCGGCCCGCGGCTCGTCAGCTTCACGAGGATAGCGGTGATGAGCAGCACGGGTGATAAAGCCACCAGCATCGCGCTGCCGACAATTTTGTCGAACACCCATTTTAGCGCCACACTCCCATCGCTGAGTGGTTTGTCGAAAATGTCGAGGAACGGCACCGCGCCGATATAGGAATAAGAACGGGGCGTGAAACGCAGCAGCGTCATATGGCCGCCGAGGCGGATATCGACCGGCAATACCCACAGCATGCGCAGCAATTCCAGCAGGCGATTTTCGGCAGAAATCGGCAGCGCAACGATCAGCAGGTCGACATTATATATGCGCGAAAACTCAATCAGGTCTTCGAATGAACCGAGAACCGGATAGCCTGGGATAATTTCCACGCGGTCTGGTCCGCGATCGTCGAAAATACCGAGAACTTTCGTGTCAGAATCTTCCGCGCCTTCAA
>JAZKID010000039.1:4478-7093 GCA_040385045.1 Pseudomonadota bacterium
TGCCATGATCAAGCGCGCTGCGGCTGCACCGCCGCCGACGATAACAGTGCGGCGTGCCAGCAAGCCCTGCCTTGTCCAGTGATCGATTTTTCGTTGCAGGATAAAACGCTGAAGGGTGAGAAGAATGCTTGTCAGCATCAGCCAACTGATCACCCACATGCGTGAGACTTCCGCGCCGACCTTCAGAAAGAACAGGACAGCGAGAACGGCCAGCGCAGCAGTCAGGCAGCCCAGCACGGGCCGCCAGATCTGCTTCACGGCCACGCGCAGGTGCGGCAGGCGATAAGCGGCAAAACTGTGAATGCTGAGCAGTGCCAATAATGTGAAAGCCGGAATGGCGCTTAAAAAATCGCTCCGTAAGCCTTCAACGGGCGCAACCGCAATCGTGTAAGTCAAAAACCCGCTGCTAAGAATGATGAGCGCATCCATGATCTGCACGCGCACGGCCAGCGCAAACGGCGACATGATCCTGTCGACGTGTTTCGGCCACAACGCTCGTGAATTATTTGGACTTGCAGCTCCGGTACTTACATAACTTTTATCGGCCGGAGCATTGTCTGACATGGCTGTCATCTTCAGTCCTGCAGCGGGGTGATAGGTACGCCTGACCTGAGCCCATCCCCGGCTGCGGACAGTTCCCAAATTAGAACAAAAACCTTTTAGTTCGCTTAAGACTCAGAGCTTGTATTTTGATTAAGTGCTTGGTGATATTCGTTAATAATACGATTGACCATGTTATCCAAGGTAAAGTTTCTTCTAATATCTTCGCTCAGTGCGTCGGTCTTTTTTTGCAGCGCGTCTGTGTCTGAAAGTGCTGCAGTGATTGCGCTGGCGAGTTCTTCTGCATTGTTGGGGCTGATGAGATGAGATTCATCCGGCCCGAAAATTTCCGGAATGCCGCCGACTCTGGTCGCTATGATCGGATGCCGCATCGCGAGTGCTTCGAGAATAATATAAGGCATCGATTCGGCGAGCGAGGGCATCACGGCGATTTGCCCGAGGCTGAGAGCATCACGCACATTGCGCGGCGGAACGAAGCGGACGCGCCAGCCGAGGCCCAGCTGTTCTGCCTGTTTCTGAAACATTGCTTCGTCGGCGCCGGAGCCGACAAGCGTGAGCGTGACATGTTCAGGCAGTTTCGCGAGTGCATCGAGAAGCACGCCGACGCCTTTCAGTGCGCGCAGTTCGCCCGCATAAACGAGGCTGGTCGCGTTATCGCTGATTTCGACACGGCGAAATTCGCTGTCGTGAAGGCCGTTATGTATGACGGGAAACGCATCGGCGTTCGGGTTGATCAGCGCGCCGTAACGTGTGCGTGAATAGGTACTTTCAAATAAAAGCCGATCGCTGAGCGGAAACAGCATGCGCTCCAGCGAGTGATAAAGAAAGCCGGACAACGTACCCTTACGGTAATGAAGGCTGCCGCCATGAGGCGTATAAAGCGTGGCGATTTTTTTATGCGGATTGCGCACGCGGATCATGCGGCCGACAAGGCGGGCATAAGCACCACCCTTCGCGCCATGGCCATGAATGATATCGACATCGAGTTTCACGGCGAGGCGGTACAGTTTCTTGATCGAGAAATAATCGGCCGGACGAAGCAGGCGGCCGATCGGCAGCTTTGTCACGCCAAGCGCGCAGTATTTTTCCGCTTCATGCAGGCGTGCGTTCCAGTAAGCATCCGTTTCGCCGGAATGGCAGATGATGCCGACAAGATGCCCGCGCTGGCTGAGCCCCTCGCTTAAATCGCAGACGTGACGGAACAGCCCGCCGACCGGCGCGCGCAATACCTGAAGAATGCGCAGCGGCTTCGTATAACCCGTCGTTTGACTGGAACCAGCGTTCATGAACGCGGATCGTATCGCCGGGGCGTATCGGATAATAGAGCGGAACGGTGGAGCGGATCACTTCTCCGCTGACTTGACGGGTAACTTCCACAGAACTTTGCTTGGCGCGCGGGCTAAAGCCCCCTGCGATTGCAACGGCCGTCTGCGCCGTCATGCCGTTCACATAAGGGTACTGGCCCGAATTCGTCACTTCGCCGAGGATGAAGAAGGGGCGGTAGGTTTCGATTTCCACCGTCACTTTCGGTTCGCGCAACAGGCCGCCAAGACGCGCGGCGATTCTTTTCTCAAGCTCGGCAGGCGTCACCTGCCGCACGTCGATCAGGCCGATCAGCGGCATCGAGATCTGGCCCGACTGGTCGATGGCGTAAACATTAGAAAGGTCTGTCTGGCCGAGCACGATCACCCGTACTTTATCGCCGGTGTCGAGCGTATAGGGCTGCTCCACGGCATCGAACATTGACTGGTTGGCAGGCTGCATGCCCGGGAAATAACCACAGCCGCAAAGCGTTACGGCCAGCAAGACAAGGCTTGCCAGCATGTTCAGGCGCAGATGTTGAACCCGTTCTTTCATATGTCCCTTATGCGCGACTCGTTACTTCTTAAGCAAAACTAAACAAGCTTGGTTAACAAATCGCAATTTTTCTGCCCGAATTAACCCTTGAGTTACCATGTTCGGACGAGAGTGTGAGGTGGGATAACATTTTAGCCGTGAGTCTGTGGTGGGGACACAAGCCATAAACATGAATCAGACAGGCACGCCTCCAGCGC
>JAZKID010000039.1:7103-9429 GCA_040385045.1 Pseudomonadota bacterium
ACGATTGAGTTACCATCTTCAAGAAAGAGTGAGGTGTGGGACAAAACTCTTTTCTTGTGAGTCGGTTGTGGGGACACAGACAATTCAACTAGGCCAGCCAATCGCGCCGATGGGCAGCGCGGAGCTCGACACGCGTCAGCTTCTGTTTTCGCTATGGATGAAGCGTTTCCTCGTCATCATTCCGACCTTTGCGGCTTTCTTCGTCACCTATACCGCCGTGAACATGATTGCGCCGCGCTATTCTTCCGAAGCGCGCGTTTATGTGGAAAACCGCGAAAGCGTCTATGCACAATCGATGATTGGCGGTGCAACGCGTGCCGTTCCATCCGAAAGCCTTGCCCTCGACCAGGAAGCGATCGCCAGCCACGTGCAGCTGATGTATTCGCGCGATCTCGCCAAGACGGTGATCCGCGATCTGAAGCTCGGCAATCTTCCGGAGTTCAATTCAGGCGGTGGGCAGAGCTTCCTGACGACACCTCTACTGCTGCTCGGCCTCATCAAGGATACGTCGCGGATGAGTGCGGAAGAGCGCACCATGGACAATTACTATGAGCGCCTGACGATTTATCCGGTAGAAAAATCGCGCGTCATTGAGATCAAGTTTCAATCGCAGGACCCATTAATCGCATCGAAAGTGTCGAATGCGATCGCCAACAAATATCTCGAACTTGAATTGCAGGCTAAACTGGAGCGCGATCGCAAGGCCAGCCAGCACGTGCAGAACAAGATCGACGATCTGCGCAAGCAGGTGGAAGAAGCGGAAACGAAAGTGGCGACCTTCCGTTCTAAGAACCAGCTTTTCCTCGGCGATAACAACCAGAGCCTGACATCGCAACAGTTGACCGAGCTGACAACGCAGCTGTCACTGGCGCAAACGCAATATGCGGAATCGCAGCAAAAAGCGAAAGTGATCCGTGATCTGCTAAAATCGGGCCGCAGTATTGAAGCCAGCGATGTTCTGAATTCGCCGCTAATGCAACGTCTCATCGAGCAGCGCACAACGTTGCGCGGTGAAATCGCGCTCGCCGCCACAACGCTTTTACCTGCGCACCCGAAGATGCGTGAAATTCAGGCGCAACATGCCGATCTCGAGCGGCAGATCCGCGATGAAGCGGCGAAAATTGCCCGTGGTCTTGAGAGCGATGCAAAGGTCGCCGAAGTCCGCCTCGATACGATCAAGGAAAATTTCGACGAAGCGAAGAAAACCACCACCACATCGGGGGGGCAGGAAGTCACCTTGCGTGCGCTGGAGCGCGAAGCCAAAGCGCAACGCGACCTTCTGGAATCCTGGCTCGGCATGTATCGCGAGGCGATTGCGCGCGATGGTTTAGAAGCACGCAATGTCGATGGCCGCGTCGTTTCGCTGGCTGCGCCGAGCAACAGCCCCGCTTTCCCGAAAAAAGGACCGATCGTTCTGATCGCGACGCTCGGCACGCTGCTGTTGATGGTGATCATCGTGTTCACCAACGAGATGGCATCCGGCCGCGCTTTCATCGTTACCGAAATGGTTGCGCCTGTCGCCGTTCCTCAGGAAACTGTCACGGCACGTGATCCGGCGAGTTTCGGCTCCGGCAAAAACAAAACGCGCGACATGCCTGTCGATCTTGGTTTCACGCTCGAGCCGCGCAATGAAAAAGCGGTGATGACGGATTTGCTGTTCACGCTGCTCGATCCCGGCAATGAAGGCGCCGAAGCGCAAATCCTTTATGTCGCCGGTGCAACCTCATCTGTTCAGGAAGGACAGTTCGCCTTGCGTCTCGGCCGTGCGTTGGTGCAGGCGAAACGCCGCGCCGTGGTTGTCGATGTCAACATGATGCGCCCGCAACTCAGCCTGATTGCAAATTCCTACAGCGGCAAAGGTCTGTCTGAGCTGCTGGCTGGTAAAGCGCCGGTTGGTTCGGTGATTTATCGCGATACATCAAGCCGTCTCAACATCATTCCATTCGGTTCAGCACAACGTGATCTGCCCGCGCGCAGCTTTACGCGCCCATCATTCGAAAAATGCATGAAGGCGCTGACCGCGACATACGACTTCGTTATTCTCGCTGGGCCTGCAGTTGGCGAAACGGACGAAGCGGGCGATCTCGCCAGCCTTGCCGATAATGTCATCCTGCTCGGCTATGAAACCATGCCTGAAGACATCATTGCAAAAGCTCGCGACGCATTCCTTGCGGCGGGTGCTGCAGATGTTGAGGTTGCAGTTTTCATCGATGACGGCGATATGGCCCACAGGGGCAGGGCGCAAGTGAGCGCTTAACTGCGCAGCTTCTGCAATGCACGATAAATATGCGGCGATTTTTTCGCTGCTGTTTTCAAGACATAGCCG
>JAZKID010000040.1:0-5501 GCA_040385045.1 Pseudomonadota bacterium
CTGTCATTGTGCTTGCGTCCCCAAAAACAACCGAAGGGAATTCCTTGTCGTCTTACGGCTTTCACCGGCAATTGAAGCAGCATGGACTGTCGACAAGGCAGCTCAATATCCTGTTCGGCTGCCTGTTCGGTTTCCCTGCGCTGATGGGGCTGTTCCTGTGGGTTCAGCCGTCTCTTTCAGAAGGGCGGGATTCGGATGCGCCTGTGGCGCTTTCGGCGCCGGGGACAATTGAGCCACCAAAAACGTTTGAGGATATTCTCAATCCTTCATGGGCGACACCGCGCGAGGTAGAAGATTTCGAACGTGAAAGTACATTCTCGGACCGTTTTACGAATCTTCGCGCAAAGCGTTTGGTTGCGATGCTCGATCTGCCGAAAATTGGCAATGATGCTTGGCCTGCCGACGATCTCAATTCGCAAATTGCCTATGGAAAATTCGCCAAGGAAATGAATCTTTCCGAAGAACCGCAAAGTTTTGCGTGGAACGTTCCGGCATCTGCGGGTGAAAGTCTCAATGGCCGTGTCGAGGTCTTGGATGCAGGTATCCTTAGCGTGGGCCCTTCGCGCGTGCGCCTGTCCGGCCTGCTTTTGCCGGAAAGCGGAAAAACCTGCACACTCATTTCGGGTGACAAGGCCGACTGCCGTAAGGCTGCCGCCGAGCAGTTAAGTTTTTATCTTCGCTTCCGCATGGTGAGCTGCGCCGTCGAATCGCAATCGGCCGACGGTGAAGCTCTTGCAAGTTGTCAGGTCGGTACAAGCGATGTCGGCGAGTGGATGGTGCGGCGCGGCTGGGCCTTGCCGGACCCCGCCTCACAAGACCAGCGCTACCGCACAGCCGCACTTTTCGCGCAGAGTTACCAGCTTGGCCAATGGCGGCCCTGATTTCCAAAGGCCGTTGAAAATATGCAGTTTTTCTGTTATGCCTGCACGCGAAAGTTGATAACGCTTGACGCATACGTCACGTGTAACAGCAAATTGGCGAAACCCAGTGTTCACAGGTACCGAAGCCCCCTCCATGCCACCAGTTGATGAATTGGCCGCCCGTGCGCGCCTTGCCCAGTTAAGAGAAGAACACAGGGATCTCGATGCCGCGATTGCCGCCATGGAATATGGCGCCGTTGTCGATTATCTCGGCATCCAGCGCCTTAAAAAGCGTAAGCTGGCCCTGCGCGACCAGATCTCGCAAATCGAGGATTCCCTCATCCCCGACATCATTGCCTGAGCGCTTCGCTTGAGCCGCGGGGCTTTTTCCCCTAGACACGCTTTTTCGTTTTAAGTTGAGGCCATTCATGGCGAAGCGTCACATGCCACCTGTTGCAATTATCATGGGCAGCCAGTCCGACTGGCCGGTGATGAAAAAAGCTGCCGACATTCTGGATGCGCTGAAAATTCCCTATGAAGCCAAAATCGTTTCCGCACATCGCACGCCGCAGCGCCTTTACGATTTCGCCAAAAATGCCAAGCGGGATGGTTTTCAGGTGATCATCGCGGGTGCGGGCGGCGCGGCGCATCTTCCCGGCATGACGGCATCGATGACGACACTTCCCGTGCTGGGCGTTCCGGTTGAAACGCGCGCGCTGAAAGGTCAGGACTCGCTTTATTCCATCGTGCAGATGCCGGCCGGTATTCCGGTCGGCACACTCGCGATCGGCGAAGCGGGCGCCGCAAATGCCGGACTGCTCGCAGCCGGTATTCTTGCCTTGAATGATCCGCAAATTTCCAAACGCCTCGAAACATGGCGCGCAAAACAGACGGCGAAAATCGCCCTGAAGCCTGCGAAGAAAACCAAGGCATGACCATGCTCGCGCCCGGCTCCGTCATCGGCATTCTTGGCGGCGGGCAGCTCGGGCGTTTGCTGGCGATCAAATGCGCGGGGCTTGGTTTCAAAGCGCACATCTACGCACCGGAAAAAGACAGCCCCGCTTTCGATGTCGCTGCGCGCCACACCTGCGCAGCTTATGACGATCATGACGCACTTAGCCGTTTTGCAGCCGCCGTCGACATCATCACCTATGAATTCGAAAATGTACCCGCGGCCTGCGCTGAATTTTTAGATAAGCACAAGCCTCTGCATCCATCACCGCAAGCGCTCGCCATTGCGCAGGACAGGTTGCAGGAAAAAAGATTCATCACATCGTTAAAACTGCCGCTTGCTGATTATTGCGCCGTCGACACAGCTGAAGATCTGAAAACGGCCGTCAAGAAAATCGGCCTGCCGTGCGTTTTGAAAACGCGGCAGTTCGGTTACGATGGCAAGGGTCAGTCTGTCATTAAAAACGAATCTGAAATTGAAGCGGCATGGAAACATGTTGCGGCCGTGCCGTCGGTGCTGGAAAAATTCATCGCGCTCGAAAAAGAAATTTCCGTCATCGCCGTGCGTTCGGGCAATGGCGAAACGGCGAGTTACGATGTCGCCGGGAATGTCCACAAAGATCACATCCTTCACACCTCGACTGTGCCCGCAAAAATTTCACACGACCTTGAAAGCGAGGCGCGCGCCGCGGCCGAGAAGCTGATCGCGGCTCTCGATTATGTCGGCGTGCTCGCTGTCGAGTTTTTCGTTACGAAAGACGGCATGCTTCTCATTAATGAAATGGCGCCGCGGGTGCACAATTCCGGCCACTGGACGCTCGATGCCTGTCCGGCCTGTCAGTTCGAAAACCACATCCGCGCCATTGCCGGATGGCCGCTGGGAGAGACCGCCCGTTTTGCCGATGCCGTGATGACCAATCTGATCGGTCCGGATGTCGAAAACTGGCAGAACGCCTTGGACCATAAGGCAAACCGGCTCTGGCTTTATGGCAAGCAGGAGGCCCGAAAAGGCCGCAAAATGGGCCACATAACCACTTTGAAACCAAAAGCCTGAGACCTGATGGACAAGCCGGAAGGGCTTTGCTATATTCCCAGCCATCCGAGCGCGTCAAACCGCGCTCTTTTCTTTTGGCTACTGATTCGAAAATAAGGAAGATCAAAGCGTGCAAGTGATCGTTCGCGACAACAATGTTGACCAGGCTCTCCGCGCCCTGAAGAAAAAAATGCAGCGTGAAGGTATTTTCCGCGAGATGAAACTCCGCGGCCATTACGAAAAGCCATCCGAAAAGAAAACCCGCGAAAAGGCCGAAGCTGTGCGCCGCGCGCGCAAACTCAAGCGCAAGCGCGACCTCAAAGAAGGCGGCAGCAGTGCCGGCGGGCAGGAGCAGCGCCAGCAACAGGGCAAGCGCGGCAAAAAGAAATAAGCTTCGCTTAACGCTTTTGTGAAATTCATAGTCAACCTTGCAGCTTTGCAAGGTTGATGCGTTTTTGGCATAATGTTGCCCATCTGATCATGTGACATGGTTGCCTGCTTTAAAGGATGATTTCATTGTTCAGCCGTTTTTCTCCTGCTTTGGCTCTCAGCTGCGCGCTTCTGCTTGGCGGCTGCGTCACGAATTCGATGTTGCCGGATCTGGGTGGCGACCGTGAAGCTGAAGTGAACCCTGCCGCGAATATCGCTTCGCTTTCCGAAGTCATTCAAAAAAATCCAGCCGATGCGCATGCGCTGAACATTCGCGGCGCCGTCTATGCGCAGCAGGGCCGCTCATCCGAAGCGCTTGCCGATTTCAACGCCTCGATCGCCGCGCAGCCGAATTACGTACAGCCCTTCGTCAACCGCGCTCTGCTTTACCGCCGCCTCGGCAAGGTTGAACTGGCGCTGGCCGATTACAACCGTGCGCTGGAAATCGACCCCAATTATTATCAGGCCATCGTCGGCCGCGGCACGGTATTCCGCCAGAGCGGGCACACGATGGAAGCGCTCAATGATTTCGAGCGCGCGATCAAGATCAAATCCGACGACGCGCAGGCGTTTTATAATCGCGGGCTGATTTACCAGACACGCGGCATGCACGATTTCGCGATCGACGATTTCACGTCCGCGATCGGCCTCAACCCGAGCGTGCCTGAATCCTATTTTTCGCGCGGCACATCGCGCCTTACGATCAACGACAACAAACGCGCGGCGGAAGATTTCGCCGAAGTGGTGCGCATGAACCCGAATTCGGCCGACGGCTGGGCGCAGCGCGGCATCGCACTGGAACGCAGCGGCGACAAGAATGAAGCCGCAAAAGCCTATGGCGATGCCCTGAACCTCGACCCCTCCAACAAGATCGCCCGCGAAGGACAATCACGGGTTGGAGCGGGCGATGCGGTGGACAATGTGCGCGGGCTGTTTAGCCGGCGCTAAACTTCATATTTGACAAAAACGGCTGGCCTTCTTAAATTAAGAAAAATTATTTAAGTGGGCTATTTATGCCGGATATTGTTGTCGATTTTTTAAAAGAATTACCGCGCCATATTGGTATTAATGCCGATGATGGCTTCAGCGTTCAAAAGTTTTTTTCCAAATATATCGATGCTGGCCAGAAAAACGGCTCGCTGTCTCATCAGGAAATTTTCGATTATGTCGAGAAGCAAAAATTATCGCTGAAAACATGGTACAAATATCCAAATCAAAAAGACAGTTTAGCCAAAATTAAAAAGCTTGAGCGGGTTTTAAGCTGGGATTTCAAAAAAGAAATTTCAATTCAAAGTCTTCTTCCTGAAGTGCTTGAAAATGTTCAGGACCGATATGCTGCCGAACGGAAAAATCTGGTCGCGCTGATGAGAAAATACGGATATGATGTTATTTCAGAGTCCGAATTAACATTCAGGTTCAATGATAAATATAAACCTGTTGTTCCTGGCCAATACCGATATATCCAATTGCGTGATCCGTCGGACAATTCAGGAAAAAAAGAAGCTGCGCCGTGCCTTATTTTTTATAGCATGCCCGACAACTGCACATTTTATATGCTTCAGGAACGGGCACGCAATAAAAGACAGCAAATTAATTAAAGCGCCTTCAAAATGCCTTCGGTCATTTTCTTTGCGTCACCAAAGAGCATAAGGGTGTTGTCGCGGAAAAACAGTTCGTTCTCGACACCGGCATAGCCGGAGCCCATGCCGCGTTTGATGAACAAGACGGTTTTCGCTTTTTCGACATCCAGAACCGGCATGCCGAAGATCGGCGATTTCGGATCCGTTTTTGCAGCCGGGTTCGTTACGTCGTTCGCGCCGATGACATAGGCGACATCGGCCTGTGCAAATTCATTGTTGATGTCTTCAAGTTCGAACACTTCATCATAAGGCACGTTCGCTTCGGCGAGCAGCACGTTCATATGCCCCGGCATGCGGCCCGCGACGGGGTGAATGGCGTATTTGATTTCAACGCCTTCTTTTTTCAGCGTATCGGCCATTTCACGTAATGCATGTTGCGCCTGCGCCACCGCCATGCCGTAACCCGGCACGATGATGATCTTCGAGGCGTTTTTCATGATGAAAGCTGCGTCTTCGGCCGAGCCCTGTTTCACGGGGCGCGCTTCCGTTGTACCGCTGCTTACCACCGCACTGTCGCCGCCGAAACCGCCGACGATGACGGACAGGAACGAACGGTTCATGCCCTTGCACATGATGTAAGAAAGAATT
>JAZKID010000040.1:5511-6545 GCA_040385045.1 Pseudomonadota bacterium
GCTGAAGCAAGAAGTTTCTGAATAGGTAGAGCAGAACGCTTTGGGATAAATGAAGTGTTAGCAAAAAATATCTTAGAAAGTTCTAGAGAAAGAATTGCGCCGCTTGATCCAACCAGCGCGCCGACGATGATAAGCGCTGTATTGCCGAGCGTGAAGCCGATGCCCGCGGCCGCCCAGCCTGAATAGGAATTCAGCATCGACACGACGACAGGCATATCCGCGCCGCCGATCGGGATGATGATCAGAACGCCGAGCGCCAGCGAAGCCACAACGATCAGCCAGAACACCGCATGGCTTTCCGTGCGCATCAGCAACGCAATGAGCAGTAAAAGAAGAATGGCAAAGCCGAGGCTGATCTTGTGCCGTTGCGGCAAAATGACCGGCGTGCCCGACATGCGCCCGTCGAGTTTCAGGAAAGCAATGATGCTGCCTGAAAAAGTAATTGCGCCGATCGCGACACCGAGCGACATTTCAAACAGGCTTGCGGCATGAATCATGCCGACGCTGCCGATACCCATGGCTTGCGGCGCGTAAAGCGCGGCGGCTGCCACAAGCACGGCTGCCAAACCGACCAGCGAGTGAAAAGCTGCGACAAGCTGCGGCATTTTCGTCATCGGCACGCGGCGTGCGATCACAGCGCCGATACCACCGCCGAGAACAAGCCCGCCGGCAATCATCATGATGCCGCGCATGGTTGCGGGCGGATGCAGCATCAAGGTTGTGAGAACGGCAAGCGCCATGCCCGCCATGCCGAACATGTTTCCTTTTTGTGCCGTCACGGGCGACGACAGCCCGCGCAGCGCGAGAATAAACAGAACAGCGGAAGCGAGGTAGAAAAGGGCGGCGAGGTTGGCGCTCATTATTTATTCTTCCTGTACATGCCGAGCATGCGCTGTGTGACGAGAAAGCCGCCGAAAATATTCACCGCCGCGAAAACGAGAGCGAAGAAGCCGAACAGTTGTGCCGAAACCGGGCCGCCTTCCGCCATGCCCATGGTATCAACGCCGACAGCCAGCAGTGCGCCGACAACAATG
>JAZKID010000041.1:0-4576 GCA_040385045.1 Pseudomonadota bacterium
GAAGGCCCGTAATCGCGCCCGCCTTGAAGGCGATATCGAGGCCGCCGGCGAGTGAGCCGAGAGCGGCCTGCGCCGTGCGCACGTTCGCGCGCACCGAAACGTTCATGCCGATGAAACCGGCCGCACCGGACAGGATCGCACCGATCGCGAAGCCGAGAGCGACCAGCCAGCCCAGCAGATAGCCGAGCAGCAGGAAGATCGCGAAGCCCGCAACGGCAATGGTGAGATACTGGCGATAAAGAAAGGCGCGCGCGCCTTCGGCGATGAAACCGGCAATTTCCTGCATGCGCGGGCTGCCGGCATCGGCGGCCATCAGCCGCATTGTCGTGAAAACGCCGTAGACGATGGCAGCCAATCCGCAGCCGATCACGAGCCACAGGACGAGGTTCAGGTCGATCATGATAAATCCTTGTTGTACCTAAGGGATTAGGAGTGATGGCTGGGCTTAGCGGAAAGAACAGCCGGACGCAATTGGAACCGTGACTTGCCAACAGCCAAATAGATGGATTAAGAATACAAGGATTACTTATTACTATATTTTACAGGGTGTCATATGAGTTCAGTTCAATCCAAAAATCTGCTTTTTTCGACGCAACGGGCCAACGCTCCGGCATTTTTTCTAAGTGATAAGTGCATCAATTCAGAGATGACTTTCTGGTGGCTTGCTGATCCTAAAAAAGAACTGATTACCAAAGACAGCATTATGAAAGCGATTTCAGAATACAGCTGGAACGCAAACAGTAGTGATAAAAAAAGAAAGTTTTTTTATACCGGAGAACATCAAGCATTGATGAAAGAATTTGGCCCTGCCTTTCGCTACCCTGATAACTTATGGGAACAATCGTTCGGCACATCATATTTCTATGCCGACGATTACGCCAAATGGCTGATTAATAAAATTGAAAATATCTATGCAAAGACCCCTAGATTTAACGATCCTTATGATGGAGATGATGCAGTCAGTCCTCGAAACGATAGCGTTGATATGCGAGAATGGAAAAATTTTGTAGACTATAACAAGACGAAAACGTGCGAATAGTCGTATTTCAGATCATAGCTTTTTCCTTATGATGGCAATGATCACCCCCATGGCAACGTTAGCCGCAACGAAATGGGGTGCTTTTGTAGCGGCGAACAGCTAACATAAACCAGAATACAGGATAAAAAAATTTCAGGGAGTTTTTATAATGCGTGTCAATGAATCCAGATCGGTGCAGCAACTTTCAGAAGCAAAAGATTTTTTGCCAAATTTTTTAAGTTTAGGTGTGAAAGTCGACCATTCATTTTTTGCTGATGCGAATGGTTACATCACAACGGACAGCGTTGCAAAAGCCGTCTATCCCTACACATGCGGAAGACTTGATTTTATCGTTCCGGTTCCTGGACCCCATATGCATGGAGATGGTTTAAAAAAACTGGCTAACGATGCCGGAACGGCATTCACGTATGAAGGTAAATACGAAACGGCCAGCAACACGCAAGGCAATTCAACATCTTATGTTGAATCCGTGAGTTATGCCAAATGGCTGATCGCCAAGATAGAGGCATCGATAAAAAGAGATCCTTATGATGGCGATGATCGTCCGAACGGTGTTGCTAGCCGAGACGAATGGGATGCTTTTGCAAACAAGTACAGTTGAGTTTTCAGTTTTATGACTGCGTTTTCAGTTCGGAATTCGAATTTTCAGCACAAGATTGCAGCAATGCCTGCCGCATCTTTTTTACCTGAAGGCCAGCCTGTCAAAATAGATTTCAGGCGGCTTGCTGATAGCGACAAAAATCTCATCACTCAAAAGAGTATTGAAAAAGCAATTCAGCAATTTGAATTTTTCGAAGTCGCCCGGCAAAAAGCGAATTATAACGATGATGATAATAATAAAATCATTGACGCTTTCGGTACAGCTTTCGGCTATCGCGGCGAATGGTATGAGCCTCCAATTGGCAAACGGACTTTTCATGCTGACGAGTATGCGTGCTGGCTGATCGATTATATCGAAGGTATTTACGACTTAAATACGCGCGGCAAAGAGTCCAGAAAAGATGGTGTCGTAGATGAAACGGAATGGACCGTTTTTGTGAAAGCTTGCAGCTAGATTATAGTTTATTCTTGGTCTGAACAGCGGTGACACATTCGTTTGCTTTAACAACGCAATGCGCCAGCATATCACAATGCAGCTTGAAGCTGGACCGCAAATTCCCCCAATCCCTTTTGACGTTCACGTTTCAGGCGTTCAGCATGGAGGATGGAACGCAGCGCCACGAAGGTGGTGTCGAGATCGTCATTGATCAGCACGTAATCGAAATTCTCCCACGTACCGATTTCTGTTTTTGCGCTCGCCATGCGGCGGGCAACAATTTCGGCGGAATCTTCGGCGCGGCGTTCGAGCCGCGATTTCAGTTCAGGGATCGACGGCGGTAGCAGGAACACGCTCGCGACATCGGGGCGCGCATGCTTGTAAATCTGCAGCGTGCCCTGCCAGTCGATATCGAACAGCACATCGCGCCCTTCCGAGAGTGCTTTCTCGATCGGCTCGCGCGGCGTACCATAACGGTTGCCGTGCACTTCCGCCCACTCCAGCAGTTCGCCTTCGTTGATCATGCTTTGAAAGCGCTGCGGTGTGACAAAATGATAATGCACGCCGTCAACTTCGGACGGGCGGCGCGCGCGCGTTGTCGCGGAAATGGAGAGATGCAGGTTGAGTTCCGATTGCATCAGCAGGCGCGAGAGCGTCGATTTACCCGCACCGGACGGCGATGCGAGAATAAACATCACACCCCGTCTTTTAATCCCCGGCCCTGCTGATAAATCTGCCATTTCCTACTCGATATTCTGCGCCTGTTCGCGAAACTGATCTATGACGTTTTTCATCGAGAGACCGAGCGCGGTCAAGTCCTTGTCGTGCGATTTCGAGCAAAGAGTGTTGGCTTCGCGGTTAAATTCCTGCGCAAGGAAATCAAGGCGCCGGCCGACGGCGCCACCCTCCTTCATCAGCGCGCGAAACTGGCCCGTATGCGCGCGCAGGCGGTCAAGCTCTTCACGGATGTCGACGCGCGTCGCAAGGATCATCGCTTCCTGGTAAAGGCGCGCTTCGTCGAAACTGTTGTTTTCCAGAAGCGGCTGGATCTGCTCTTTCAGTTTTGCCTTGATCGCTTCCGGCTGGCGCGACGGCAAGGCATCAGCCTTTTCGACCGCATCATCGATGCTTTCAATCTGCGTAATAAACAGGGCTGAAATGATGGCGCCTTCGGCACGACGCGCTTTCTGCAAGGCCACAACGCCTTCGTCGAGACCTTTCAGCACAGCCTGTTTCAGACCCGCCTGAAATTTTTCGCTATCGGGCTCTTCGACAATGTCGACAACGCCCTTGAGAGCCAGCAGACCGTCAAGGCTCGGCGCAGGAAGCTTGGCTCTCTCGGCAAATTTGGTGATCTGCTGCAATAGCGGTTCATTGATGCGCACATCATAATTGCGCTGCGGGCGCTCGATGTTCAGCGAGATATTGATCGCACCGCGGTGAAAAACCTTGTTCAGCTTTTCACGGAGCTGCTGCTCAAGATCATCCAGAAATTGCGGAAGGCGAAATCGCAGATCGAGCGAGCGGCTGTTGACGCTTTTGAGTTCCCACGTCCAGTGCGCATCTTCAAAGATGCCCGCGGTGCGGCCAAAACCCGTCATGCTGCTGATCGTTGTCATAAACTTTTTTTCGTTCCCTGACACCACAATAGGCATGGAACAAGGGTGCTGCAAGTCGCCGTAATTTTAAAACGCTTAACGCAGTTGCAGGCCGTCTTTTGCCTTATTATCTGCCGGTGCAGGAACAGTATTTGTTGACGTATCCCCGGCCGGTTTCTCGTCAGTGCCTGTCTCGGGTTGCGCGGGCGGCGTGGTCGATTCCGGCTCAGGTGTTTCGCCGCGCTCACGTTGCAGCTGCCGCCATTTCGCGACATTGGAATTATGATCTGCCAGCGTTTCAGCAAACACGTGCCCGCCCGTGCCGTCGGCAACGAAATAAAGATCGTTCGTCTGCATCGGGTTCACAGCCGCTTCAAGCGCGAGGCGGCCGGGATTTGCGATCGGCGTGGGGGGAAGTTTTTCAATGACATAAGTATTGTAGGGCGTAGGCCGTGCAAGATCGGCGCGCGTCAGGGGCCTGTCCTGAATGCCCTTGCCGCCGACAATGCCGTAAATCGTCGTCGGGTCGGACTGCAATTTCATTCCGCGCTTCAGGCGGTTCGTGAAAACGGATGCGACATGCGGGCGCTCGTCCGCCTTGCCGGTTTCTTTCTCGACGATCGATGCCAGCGTGACAAGTTCGCGCCCGTCACTGAACGGCGCACCGGCTTTCTTGCGTTGCATCAATTCGGCGACAAGCCTGTCCTGCGCCTCTTTCATCTTGTCGAGAATTTTCTGGCGGCTCGTTCCGCGCTGAACATTGTACGTATCAGGCAGCAGTGTGCCTTCAGGCGGGATTTGCGCAATCTCACCGGTCAGGAAATCGAAGTTCATAAGACGCTGTACGATCTGCTGGCTCGTCAATCCCTCCGGAATTGTGACGGAGTGCTGGATCGATTTACC
>JAZKID010000042.1:0-5419 GCA_040385045.1 Pseudomonadota bacterium
AGTGATTTCCAATAGCGGGTTCTTACGCCTTTTCTCAATTCCTTTTTGCATTCAGAAAGTGAAGAGCATCTCTCCATACAAATCAAGCAGGAACTTTTCTTGTAATCACTGGCAGGATTTTAGGCCACGCGGACCTGACGGCATTCTCGAGATTGAAGTTGATATATTGGTCCGTTGCTTCAGACGTATTATGTTCGTAGCCGTTTGCTGCAGGTTTTAAACTATTGTTATCAAAAGCATCCGGGATCGTGAATGTATAAGGCGACTGCGGGTCGACTCCCATTGAAAGGGCGGCATGTGGTTTAAAGCGTTCAATAATGCTTTGAATGGAATTTTCACCCTTATTGATTGCCTCATCTGTCACAGGCAAGCGCTTTGTTAAAATGTCTATCGTCTGAATTTGCTTCGGATTGCGTTTGTTACGAATGAAATAGCGCAAGGCATCGCCTGCCGGCGTTTGTATCGTGGTTGTCTTTTTACTCATCAGATCATCGCCAAATGCAATTTGCATCGTCTGATCGATATTCTCTTTCTGCTCGGCGCAAACACCGGACGGATTATAAATAATATTGTCCCATGGTCCGAAACCAGTCATCAGGATCCGCATTCCATCTTTAACAGCAGGATTATTTTTCATATTATCATAATAACCACGCACAGTCGCGGCCATGACAATAAACATATTGCGAAGCCAGTCTTTTCTGGTCGCATTTTTTTGAAAGGCGGGTACATGCAAAAAGCCGACAAGAGGTTTGTTTTTTATTTTTACGAAAGGTGTATCGGCCTGATTTCCCAGTTCATTCAGAATGAAGCCAATGTGCTCGCAATAAAAATTACCCGCCTCCCAATTCGTCGCGACCTTCTTATCGCCAAGGGGTAGACTGTTCATTCCAACGTTCTCATACTGAGTCCATTGTTCGCTATTGTTGCGATATTTTAATTTACCTTTGACGATTTCTGGAAAGAATGGCGATGAGGAATCGTATTTTAAATTATCGCCACGTAAATTTTTTAAATCTGGGCGTTGGTTATTCAAAATCATCAGGTAACGCAGGAAGGAAGTGCCGTTCATTCCTGTGCCTTGCAAACTTGTCGCCGCATCGAAGAAATTTTCGACAAAAGGCAGTTTGAGGTTTTCAATCAGGCTCTGCGCTTCTTCGTAATCCAAGTAAGCGTAGCGTTTGCTTTGTTCCATGACATCGTTTTTCGGATTCTTATCCTGCTCCTGAAACCACTGCCATAGAGATTCGGCCGGAATGACCGCATCTTTGGTATCATTCAATGTTTCTAAAAAGTCTTCCGACAATGCAGACAAAGTATTTGGTGCGCCTGCGGTTTCTGTGACTGAAATATTCATACCTGAAAAGACCTTGAATTATGGACCTTATCTTAGCCGCATTTTTGCTAGCGGCAAGTAGGCCTATGCCTAAACTGCTCTGAATATTGGATGATATTGATTTTTTTTGGCCTTGGCGGTTGCATTTTTTTACCCTGTAATGCTAACAGCTTAAAGTCTGCAATTTACAGGTTTTCCCATGTCCGTTGATGAAAAGACCGTCAAACGTGTTGCGCATCTTGCCCGCATTAAAGTGAGCGAAGAAGATGTGCCGCTTTTGCAAAAAGAGCTCAATGGCATTCTGAGCTTTGTTGAGCAGTTGAGCAGTATCGATGTCGAAGGCGTCGAGCCGATGGCGTCCGGCCTGCCGATTTTCGCAGAGCTGCGCTTGCGCCCCGATGAAGTGATGACGGGCGATTATGCAGGCGACATCACGCAGAACGCGCCGGACCAGGAAGACCATTATTTCCGCGTTCCGAAAGTGGTTGAATAGTTATGGCCGATTTAACGCATCTCACCATCGCCGGACTGCGCGACGGTTTTAAGAAAAAAGATTTTACATCGGTCGATGTGACGAAAGCCTATCTATCCAACATGGAAAAAGGCCGCGCGCTGAATGCCTATGTGCTCGAGACGCCGGAGCATGCGCTGGAAATGGCGCGTGCGAGTGATATGCGTCTGCAGGCAGGCAAAGGCGGTACGCTGGAAGGCGTTCCGCTCGGCATCAAAGATCTGTTCTGCACAAAAGGGTTTCGCACCACCGCGTGTTCGAACATCTTGGGCAATTTTATTCCGCCTTATGAATCGACCGTGACGACACATCTCTGGCGTGACGGCGCGGTCATGCTCGGCAAACTCAACAATGACGAATTCGCGATGGGTTCATCCAACGAGACCTCCGCTTTTGGCAATGTCGTGAACCCGTGGCAGGCAAAAGGCTCAAACCAGGCGCTTGTACCGGGCGGATCGAGCGGTGGTTCGGCGTCTGCCGTCGCAGGTTTCCTTTGCGCAGGCGCGACGGCCACCGATACCGGCGGCTCCATTCGCCAGCCCGCAGCTTTCACAGGTACGGTCGGGATCAAGCCGACATACGGCCGCTGCTCGCGTTTCGGCATTGTCGCATTTGCGTCCTCGCTGGATCAGGCCGGGCCGATCGCGCGTGATGTGCGCGACACCGCGATCATGCTCAAATCGATGGCGGGGTTCGATACCAATGACTCGACCTGCATCGACACGCCGGTGCCGGATTATGAAAAAGCACTGACGGGCGAAGTCAAAGGCCTCACCATCGGCATTCCGAAAGAATACCGCGTTGACGGCATGCCCGCTGAAATTGAAGCGCTGTGGCAGAAGGGCATTGAATGGCTAAAAGCGGCTGGCGCAACGATCAAAGATATTTCGCTTCCTTACACGCAAATGGCATTGCCTGCTTATTATATTGTCGCGCCTGCCGAAGCGTCATCCAATCTCGCGCGTTATGACGGCGTGCGCTACGGCCTGCGCAAAGCGGGCGACGATATTGTCGATATGTATGAAAATACGCGCGCCGCCGGTTTTGGCAAGGAAGTGCGCCGTCGTATTATGATCGGCACCTATGTTTTGTCGGCTGGTTATTACGATGCTTATTATCTGCGCGCGCAAAAGGTGCGCACGCTCATCAAGCAGGATTTCGAAAAAGCGTTTCATGCAGGCGTCGACCTGATCCTAACACCGGCGACACCGTCGGCCGCTTTCGGCATCGGTGAAAAAGCGAATGCTGACCCCATCGAAATGTATCTGAACGATATCTTCACCGTCACAGTAAACATGGCAGGCCTGCCGGGTATTGCGGTGCCTGCGGGTCTTGACGCGAAAGGGCTTCCTCTTGCCTTGCAGTTGATCGGCAAGCCGTTCGATGAAGAGACGCTGTTCCGCGGTGCGCATGTCATCGAGCAGGCTGCCGGACGTTTCGCGCCTGCAAATGCGTGGTGGATGGCTGCATGATCCGCACGCCCGAAGATTGCCGCGACATGGACGAACTGCGCAAAGAGATCGACCGTCTCGACGAGCGCATGATCCGCCTGTTGTCCGAGCGCGTGAAATATGTGGCGCGTGCGGTCGAAATCAAGCGTATCGAAAAATTGCCCGCGCTTATTCCGGAGCGCGTGCAGGCTGTGCTTGATCACGTCAAGGCCAAAGGCCAGAAAACCGGCGTCGATCCTGAGTTGGCCGAAAATGTCTGGCGCGTGATTATCGACTGGGCGGTCAACTTTGAAAAAGAAAAGCTCAAAAAATGACGCAAATTCTTCAGGGTAATACGGGTGAGTGGGAAGTCGTTATCGGCATGGAAGTCCATGCGCAGGTGACGTCGAGGTCCAAGCTTTTTTCCGGCGCTTCGACGCTGTTCGGCTCGGAACCCAACGCCAACGTGTCATTCATCGATGCCGGCATGCCGGGCATGTTGCCGGCGCTGAACAGGGAGTGTGTCGATCAGGCGGTGCGCACTGGCCTCGGTCTCAACGCGCAAATCAACCTGCGCTCGACTTTCGACCGCAAGAATTATTTTTATCCCGATTTGCCGCAGGGTTACCAGATCAGCCAGTACAAATCGCCGGTGGTCGGCGAGGGTGAAGTCACGCTCGATATGGCGGACGGCCAGAGCGTGAAGATCGGCATCGAGCGCCTTCACCTTGAGCAGGACGCGGGCAAGTCGCTGCATGACCAGCATCCGAACATGTCTTATGTCGATCTCAACCGTTCCGGCGTTGCGCTGATGGAAATTGTGTCGAAGCCCGACCTGCGCTCGAGTGAAGAAGCCAAGGTTTATCTTACCAAACTGCGCACTATCCTGCGTTATCTCGGAACATGCGACGGTGACATGGATAAAGGCAGCATGCGCGCCGACGTCAATGTTTCGGTGCGCCGCAAGGGCGATCCGAAACTTGGAACGCGTTGCGAAATCAAGAACGTCAATTCCATCCGCTTTGTCGGACAGGCGATCGATTATGAAGCGCGCCGTCAGGTTGACCTGATCGAAGACGGCGGCGAGATTAAACAGGAAACGCGCCTGTTCGATCCGGCCAAGGGCGAAACACGGTCCATGCGCTCGAAGGAAGAAGCGCATGATTACCGTTATTTCCCCGATCCGGACCTGCTGCCGCTCGTGTTGGAGCAAAAACGCGTCGATGAACTGAAAGCAGAACTGCCTGAATTGCCCGACGCGAAGAAGGCACGTTTTGTGAATACGTTTGGCCTGTCGCCTTATGATGCGCAGGTGCTGATTGCTGAGCGTATCTCGGCTGATTATTTTGAAAATGTCGCCAAGGGCCGTGATGCAAAAATGGCCGCGAACTGGGTGATCAACGAACTGTTCGGCCGTCTCAACAAGGAAAGCAAACCGATCGATGCAAGCCCGGTTTCGTCAGATCAGCTTGGCGCGATTATCGATCTGATTTCCGAGCAGGTGATTTCCGGAAAAATTGCCAAGGACCTGTTCGAAATTGTCTGGAATGAATGCGGTGATCCGCGCGAGATCGTCCATGCGCGCGGTATGAAGCAGGTCACCGACATGGGCGCCATTGAAAAAGCTGTCGATGAAATTATTGCCGCGAACCCGGATAAGGTTGCGCAGGCGAAAGACAAGCCAACTCTGCTGGGCTGGTTTGTCGGTCAGGTTCTGAAAAACACGGGTGGCAAGGCCAATCCGCAATCTGTCAGCGACATCCTTAAAAAGAAAATCGGCATCGCATAAAGCGACACCGATTTAATTCAATTTATTTTTTAAAAGCTCAGCTGCCCGGCATCAGGATCCGGTCAACGGCGTGGACGACATTGTTGCCCAGCTGGCTGTTCGAAGCTGAAACCGTCGAAACGTGTCCGGTTGTATCCGTCAGCGTCAGCTTGCTTCCGGCCTGACGGACAACGAGGCTGTCGCCTTCAAGCGTGCGAAGGGTCGCCGCACCATTTCCTTCGACCACGGCGCGTTTCAGATCTGCCGTCGTCAGATTTCCGCGCACAACATGGTACGTCATGATCGTTTTTAGTTCCTGCTTGTTTTCAGGCTGCAGCAGGGCATTGAATGTGTTTTTTGGCATTTTTGCAAAA
>JAZKID010000043.1:0-1692 GCA_040385045.1 Pseudomonadota bacterium
GCGTCATGAAGCCTTCAGTGAGGTGCGTCTCGATCGCGCGGCCAAGCCTCAGCAATTCGTCTTTCGCGGCAACCATCGAAGCGCCGTGACTGTTGGAGCGCAGCAGGTTACCCTTGATCTCTTCCTGCAGCGTCACAAGATGCGCCATCTGCACCGACACACGTGTCAGTGATGCTGCCTGATCGACCTGCGCTTTTGTGGAACGTTCCAGCATCGCGGTCATGTTTTCATAGCTCGCCTGCGACTGTGTCAGGGAATGGCTCATCGTCGCGGCGGCATCCGCCAATTGTTTCGTCGCCGCGCTTTGTGACGTCATACCCTTGAAACCGGTTTCGCCTGCACCTGTCGAAGACGCGGCTTCGATCTGTACGGCGTTTGCAAGCCATGATGCGAATTCGGTTTTGAGAACGGTGCCCGCCTGATTGGCGAGACGGCCAAGCAGGCCCAGTGTGAGCGAACCACACAAACCGAACAGCGACGACGAAAAGCCGATCGCCATGCCGCCAAGCGGGCCCTGCAGCTGGCTGATCAAGCGGCTGAAACCATCGACATTCGCACCGGGATTGGAAACGGCGAGACCACCGACAATGCCGCCGACGGATTGCACCATCTGCATCAGGCCGATAAACGCGCCGATCAGCCCAAGAAAAACCAGCAGACCGGAAATATAACTGACAAGCGAGCGTTCTTCCGCGAGTTTGCTTTCAACGCCTTGCACGAGATTCTGCATGGTGACGACGGAAATGCGCAGGTTTTTCGTACGCAACAATTCTTCATGCACGATTTCGAAAAAATGGCCGAGCAGGCGCGGCTTTTGAAACACCATCCCCGATTCAAGGCAGCGATAATGCCGCCAGTACGGATCGTCCGCCGTCATCGCGCTGCGCTTGATATCGTCGTATGTTTCGACAAGCGCCGAAAAAGCCAGTTCTTCATTACGCAGGCTGATGACATTGCGAAATGCCATCAGAACGCCGAAACCGAACACACAGCAGATGAAACCGTTGAGATAGATTTTTGCCATCATCCCGTGCTGGATGAAGTCCCAGGAGAAAGCGACAAGACCCGCCATGGCCCCGACCAGAACAAGCATCTTGATCATCTGGGCGCGTATCTGCTTGCGCATGCCAACTCCAAAACCAACACGGCGCAAAAATGAGCGCCAAACGGCCTTCAGTTTGCCTGCGACCGGTTCAATATCGGTTAACTAAGAAGTTTCAGCGCGTGAAAATTTTCACCTTGTCGCCATCGGCATCGCTGAATTGATCATCGACCTGCAGGTGAATTTTTTCCTGATTGATGCCTTCGGCGATCAGGCGCAGGCGGATCAGCATGGCGCGGTAATAGGCAATGCGCCGCGCCTCGGTCAGCGAACCTGCACTCGCCGGGGCGAAAGCATGGATTTTGATTTGTCTGGCATTAAGAATGTCTTTGGAAACATTAAGAAAATCTTTCAGATTTTTATCCGCGCCAGCATCGAGGCGCGTCTGGCGTTTTGGGTAGTTGAGCGTGACAAGCAAAGGCGTTGCGTCGACATTGACTTCTTTCTCGACAATCGCCTTGGGTGCAGGACGGATGGCGATTTGTTTGTCTTCGGGCTTTTCCTTTTCCAGCGGCTTCGCCGCGGCGGGATTTTGCAAATCATGAATGGCAGAAATGATCTGCTCGCGCGGCATTTCCTGAGAAATAGTC
>JAZKID010000043.1:1702-21431 GCA_040385045.1 Pseudomonadota bacterium
CTGCCGACGGCACCGGCGAGAAGAAGCATCACGAATGTCAGAATCATTGTCATCGTCGTCAGAACATCGACGAAGGCAGGCCAGGCGAACTCTTCGTTGCTATCCTGCATGGCTTGGTGTCCGCGGTATGGCGGGCTGCGAGGCCGATGCTTTCATGCGGCCGAGGATTTCGTCACGCGGCCCGTCGGCAATAATGCGGCCATTTTCCAGCCAGATGATCCTGTCGACCAGCGCCAGCAGCGTCGTGCGATGCGTCGAAATAATCAATGTCTTGCTGGCTGCAAACAGTTTCAGTTGCGCCACGAGCTGCGCTTCAAGCGTGGTATCGAAACCGGCCGACGGTTCATCCATCAGCATGACTTGCGGGTTTTGCATCAGCAATCTTGCGAGCGCGACAGACTGGCGCTCACCACCGGACAGGTTTTCGCCGCCGCTTCCGACACGCAGCGAATAACCCTGCGGATGACGCGAGGCAAAATCTTTCACGCCGGAAAGACGAACAGCCTCTTCAAATCTTTCTTTCGAGATATTTTCAAGACCGAACGTGATGTTGTTTTCGAGCGTATCATCGATCAGTACCGGGTCCTGCCGCATGAAACCGACGTCGCGGCGCAGCGCTTCCGGATCATATTGCTGCGCGTCATACCCATCAACAAGAATGGAACCTTCGGTTGGATCGTAAAGGCGCGTCATCAGGCGCAGCAGCGTGCTCTTGCCACTGCCGACGCGGCCGATCAGGCCGATGCGTTCGCCTGCCTTGATGCTGAAGTTAAGACGATGCAGGCATGGTGCTGCCGAGTGCGGATAAGTGAACGTGACATTGTGAAAATCAATCGCGCCGGAAATGTCGCGCGCGGCAAAGGCTGCCTCGCTACCCGGCGCATCAACCGGCGCAGCCATAAAATTAACAAGCCCGTCGGCGACATGGTTAAGGTGCTGCAGCCTGTTCATCAGCGCGATCGCCTGGTTCACCGGCGCGAGCGTACGACCGACAAGCAGGATACAGGCCGACAACGCACCCGCCGTCATCAGGCTTTGCGTCACCTGATAAACGCCGATCATGCCGACAAGCACGATAACGAATTGCGTAATCGTTGATGACGCCTGAATGGCAAAGCCGCCCCAGTAGCGTGCCTTGTGGCCGGTAAAGGCGTTGTCATCGCTCATGGCTTCCCATTGCGATAAAAACTTTCCCTGTGCGCTCGAACTTTTCACTGTCTCAAGCGCTTGGATGGATTCGTTCAGCATGTTGGCCTGCTGGCGGCCAAGCTTCATGGAATCATAATAAGCGCGCCGCGCGTTCGAGTAACTCAAGCTGTACGCGCCCCATAACAGCGCAATGCCGACGAGCGGTGCAAATACGACAGGCCCGCCGAGCGAGTAAAGCAGGATCAGCACAATCACAAAAAACGGCAAGTCAGCGACGACAGCCGTGACAAGCTGCGGCATCAACTGGCAGAAGCTGTCGAGATCACGAATATATTGCGCAACACCGCCGGACGTGCGCGGCGCCTGCGACATCTTCATTTTCATCAGGTGTTTGTAAAGATGCGCTTGCAATTGCAGGCTGGCATCGAGGCCGATTGCATCGGATAATTTCAGACGAACGCTGCGCAGCGCCAGATCGAGCACGAGCGCAATCGTCACGCCGATGGCAAGCGCCCAGAGCGTTTCCATCGCCTGATGCGGGATGACGCGGTCATACAACGCCATCGTGAACATCGGTAACACGATTACAAACATGTTGCTGAGCAAGGCCCCGCCGACCAGTTGACCGATCAGGCGGCGGTGATGGCGGAAAACATAACGCAGCGTGGTGCGATAGACGTCAAAGCCGGAACGCGGCGCCTGTAATTCATCGCTTAAATGTTCGCGCGGCGTGCCGCTGTCTTGTGGCGCTTCAAAAATTTCTGCGAATTTGCCAAAA
The DNA here is from genome assembly GCA_040385045.1 of Pseudomonadota bacterium. GTDB lineage: Bacteria > Pseudomonadota > Alphaproteobacteria > Rhizobiales > UBA4765 > JAZKID01. The sequence continues at coordinate 3,630 of JAZKID010000043.1, forward strand.
CGGTTCTTCAGCGCGCTTTCGTTTGAAAAGCGGTCGAGAATGGCCTCACGCAGTTTTTGAACGGACATAGGTTAAAACGCCTTAACCCCTTCTTTCAGGGGCATCTCTATTAAGTGACTCAACAGGGTTAAGTTGGCGTAAACCCAAGACTGGCACACTCGTCTCTTGGCATTGGCCGTGAACCCATGAAAAATCCGGACGAACAATTTCCGAAATGCAGCCGCCTTGCACGCGAGGCGCGCAGCGTTTTCACCTATTGCACGCTGGGCGGCATGGGCGTGTTTCTGCTTTGGGCCGGCTTCACGACGCTTGACCGCGTGACGCGCGGGCCGGGCCGCGTTATTCCGCAAACGCAGAACCAGACGGTGCAGCATCTTGAAGGCGGCATCGTTCGTGAAATTCTTGTCCGCGAGGGCGACACGGTGAAAAAGGGCGACATTCTTCTCAACGTCGAAAACAGCTTTTCGCAGGCCGAGCTGCGGCAGACGCGCCTTGATATCAAGGCCAAGAAAATCAAGCTGGAACGCCTGAAAGCCGAACAGGCTGGCGAGGCGGCCTTGAAAATCAGCGAAGACCTGAAGAAGGACATGCCGCAGGTCACGGAGCGCGAACTCGCCATTTTCATGAACCGCAGCGATAACCGCAAGGCGCAGTTGTCGATTATCGATGAGCAGATCAAGCAAAAAGAAATCGAATTGTCGGAGCTGAAATCCCGTTGGCAAAATACACGCCGCGAACAGGACCTGCTCGCCGAACAGGTCGAAAGCCTGAAAAAGCTTGCAACGGCAGGTGCCGTATCGCGCAATCAATATCTTGAAGCACGGCAGGCCATGGCGCAGATGGAATCGAAACTGTCCGACCTTCTACACGGTATTCCGCAAGCGGAAGCGGCGATTACGGAATCACAGCGTCGCCGCAGCGAACTTCTCTCGCGCACATCGACCGACATCGAAAACGAAATGAACGAAACGGAGATGATGCTTGCCAAGCTTGAAGAAGCTGTCGGCGCATTGAACGACCGTTCAGAACGTTCCGCCGTGCTGGCGCCGATTGCAGGCGTGATCAACAAGCTGCATGTCAGCACCATCGGCGGAGTCGTGAAATCCGGCGAACCGCTTGTTGAGATCGTGCCGACCGACTCATCGATCGCCGTCGAAGCGCGCCTATCGCCGTCCGACCGTGCCGAAGTCTGGCCGGGACAGCAGGCGATTGTGAAAATCTCTGCTTATGATTTCTCCATCTACGGCGGGCTGAAAGGCCGCGTCGTCGAGATTTCGCCGGACGCCCTCCAGGATGAAAAAGGTTTGCCTTATTTCCGTGTGCGTCTTGAAGCTGACAGAACCGCGCTTGGCGCTGCTAACCCCGTCGTGCCGGGCATGATGGCCGATGTCGATATCCTCACAGGCAAGCACAGCATTCTGCGTTATTTGCTGAAGCCTGTGAACCGCGTTGCAGAAAACGCATTGCGCGAATAGAAAAATCATATCCATTCTTAAAACAGATTGAAGCGTGACATAAAAATCACTTTCATATTCTTATGAACGTCATTTCATTGAAAAAATAATTGTGCCGGTTGACGCGAAACAAAAATCATACTTTTATGATGCAAGGGAAAAAAATGAGAAACCTTTTTAACAACATTATTACAACAAACGCCGCAGCATCTCACGGCGCGCTATTTTATGTCTTGCCTTCAAACGCTGTCCCTACAGCACTTCTAACAACATCCATCGGGGAAAGCCCGCACTCGCCAGCGCTTTAATCTGCACCACATGCAGTGAACTGAAAAAGCCGCCGGCGAAAACCGGCGGCTTTTTCAGTTCAAGCGTCACCGACACAAAATGCATTTCTATCATTTCAGCAAAAATCAAAGGAAAAGAAAAATGATTATGAAAATTCAAAATACGCCTGCACAATGTCAGGAAAACGTTTTTCAATCTCAAGAACAAATATTTGCGGAAGCACTATTCAGGGCAGATGGAGCGGGCGGGATCATCAGTCAGGAAAAGCTCAAGGAATGCGATGAGTTGTATAAGAAAAAATGGAAGGATTATAAAGACAATCCTCAGAACGCTAATGTCAGCGATAGCGGGGCCATGCAGGATATCCGCGCAACACGAAGCGAGCTCGGAAGCGACACCGTCGATCAGATGAACAAGATCCTGAAAAGAATAGAAAAAAGTGATGATGATCCTGACACGGTTTCAATGTACGAATATATCGAAGTGAAGAGGTATATCGCTTCCAAGAGCGCCTGATAATTGCTCAAGCGCCGTGTTTGAAACTCACGGCGCTTGACGAAAAACAAAAAATAGATTTCTATGACGCACGAGAAAAATATGAACTGTGTTTTTGACCATATTACCACGCAACAGGCTGCAACTCTCTGCGGCACGACATCTCATGTCTCGACAATCAGCGTTGTTATTACAGCTCCGCTAGCGCCCGTCGTCGTCGCGGAAAGCCCGCATTTGCCCGCGCTTTAAACCTGCAATCTGCAGTGAATTAAAAAAGCCGCCGGCCACAACCGGCGGCTTTTTTAATTCACGCATGCCCAAACCTTTTTCATGACCTGAAAAAGGAACGATGTTTTATTGAGCAAAGAAGGAAAGACCATGCTTTATGCTACCGCACTATCAAGCTCCAGCCCCTTGAATGGCGGTTTCTTCAAATGGGTCGACAAGATCATTTGCGAGCGCGTTCACGCCTTTCAAAACATGGATTGTAAAAAGCATGGCTGTACTGTGAAGCTGACGCTTCAGGATGTGACGAATTATTATTCGACACGCAGCGAATATAATGCAGAACAATTCGATCATGAATTCAGAAAAGACGGTACTCTTCTCTTCGGAAGTTTGCCCGAATTGATTAGCCAAGCCAAACAAACCTCTGTTTCGCGACAGGACATTGCCAATGCTGTCATCCAAAAAATGCGTGATTACGCGAAAAAGGCCAAGGATATTCCCGGCGCGCCGGCAACCAAGAGTTCAGGGAATGACAACAACAGTATTCATATCGATGAATATCGCGCGGCGAAGTTTTACATCAAACACGCGCTGAAAAATGCATCTTAAAAGCTGCGAAGAGCGATAAGCTGGCCTGATTGCTCTTTTCATTTCTGGCAGGATCGTTATGACCTCCTGATGGACCGCGATATTGTTATCCCTGAAACCCTGCATCATGAGCGCCTCGATAAGGCGCTTGCTGTTTTGTTGCCTGACCTCAGCCGCACACGCATCAAGAACCTTATTCTTGCCGGCGCCGTCAGCGATGGCGATATTGCGCTCGTCAAGCCAAGTCAGAAGATCAGCACGGATGACGAGCTGAGCATCGAACTGCCGCCGGTTGAAGACGCCACGCCGCAGCCTGAAAATATTCCGCTCAATATTCTTTTCGAAGATGATGATGTCATTGTGATCGACAAACCGGCGGGCCTTGTCGTGCACCCGGCGCCGGGGAATTGGGGCGGCACGCTCGTCAACGCGCTGCTGCATCATTGCGGTGCAACGCTTTCCGGAATTAACGGCGTGAAACGGCCGGGTATCGTGCACCGTCTCGATAAAGACACCAGCGGGGTGATGGTTGTTGCAAAAAACGATGCGGCACATCAGGCGCTTTCCGGACAGTTTGCCGAGCACGGGCGCGACGGACGGCTGGAACGCGGTTATATCGCTTTTGCATGGGGCCGCCTGAGATTTGGCGAGGCGACTATCCATGCGCCGATCGGCCGCGATCCTGCCAACCGCTTACGGATGAAAGTTATACCCAGCGGGCGCGATGCAATCACGCATGCGAAAGAACTGACCCATTACGAAAACGGCAAGGCGATTGTTTCGAAAATTTCAGCAACACTTGAAACAGGACGCACGCACCAGATCCGCGTCCATCTCAGCACAGAAGGAACACCCCTACTGGGCGACCCCCTTTACGGCGTAGGCTTCAAAAGCAAGGCAAGCCTCCTCAACGAAAAGGCGAGGCTGGCTCTCGAAAGTCTTGGCGAGCGGCAAGCCCTTCATGCGGCAAAGCTGAGTTTTCATCATCCTGCCAGCGACGAGAAGCTAACCTTTATCTCAGAACTGCCAGCAGAGCTGCAAAAGCTTGAGATTGCACTTAAAAATGAGGGCACTGGAACACCCTTTATTACGCCATAGTTATGTTTATATTGGCCCCTCCTGATTCAACGCCTGAAAGGCATTCATAAAATGGCTTCCAGCCTCCCTTCCCTTCATTCAGACAGCGGGCTCTCGCATTACTTGCAGGAAATCCGCCGCTATCCGCTTTTGACGCCGGATGAAGAATTCATGCTGGCGAAGCGCTATCAGGAACACGGCGACCGCGACGCCGCGCACCGGCTCGTCACATCGCACCTGCGTCTTGTTGCAAAAATCGCCATGGGCTACCGCGGTTACGGCCTTCCGATCAATGAAGTTGTCTCGGAAGGCAATGTCGGCCTGATGCAGGCCGTGAAAAAATTCGATCCCGATAAAGGTTTCCGTCTTGCGACTTACGCGATATGGTGGGTGCGTGCTGCGATTCAGGAATATGTTCTGCGTTCGTGGAGCCTTGTGAAACTCGGCACGACTGCCAATCAGAAAAAATTATTTTTTAATTTGCGAAAAGCGAAAAGCAAAATTTCGGCCTATGAAGAAGGCGATCTGACACAAGAGCATGTCGCTTCCATTGCAAAATCCCTTGGTGTGAAAGAAAAAGACGTAATCGATATGAACCGCCGCCTGAGCGGCGACGTCTCATTGAACGCGCCGCTCAGCCGCGATGAAGATGCCGCCGAATGGCAGGACTGGCTTGTCGATGAAAGCGACAATGCCGAAAGCATCATGTCGTCTGCGGAAGAAGCAGACAATCGCCGCCAGCTTCTCGTTGATGCGATGAAAGACCTGAACGAACGCGAGCAGGATATTTTCCGCTCGCGCCGCCTTGAAGACGAACCTGCGACGCTTGAAGAGCTTGCTGAGAAATATGGCGTCTCGCGTGAGCGCATTCGCCAGATTGAAGTGCGCGCTTTTGAAAAAATCCAAAAGGCCGTGACACAGGCTGCCAAACAGCTTGAAACACCAAAACTTTTGACATCACAGCTCAATTAAACAAAACAATTCATTATACAGTTAAAGGACGCCCGCATATTCTGGCGGCAATCAGTATTTGCGTAAAAATTGAGCAATTAACCAGCAGATATAAATCGAGCGGATTTACTGCGTAAGATTTGTTATTCTGGAAATATATTTTTAAAAGGAATATTTCATGGGCGAAGGCGTCGCCGGTTTATCAGGCTTCAAAGGCCACCCAACCGAAGATTATGCCATTCCAAACAGCATCGGCACCTTCTTCGACATGCTTGCGCAAGCGATTAAGGAAAGAGCGGGACCAGATCGCGGCCTTCCTGCAAATATGCTGAAAGTTCTCGGGACTGCAAAAGACGTTCGTATGATGGGGCGCGATACAATCCTCAACCGCCTGATCAACGCCGATCAAGACCAGAACATCGATTATCAGGAAATCTACGACTACATTACGTATCGCGATAAAAAGACCGGGGTCTCGAACCAGCAGCTTCTGGAAAAATGGCTCGGGAAAGCTGTTGTTGCAGCAGCACTATTTGAAATTAATCAATACAAATACCGCACAACATCCATTCCGCTTGCCGCTATCAGCAACAGGTTTTAGGAATTTCCGCCCCAGCTTTTGAATGCTTCGTTGAAGACGTTCTCGCCCTGTAGGCCTTTTTCAACCGACAATACTGCGCGGCGGCCATTGCGATAAAGCAGCAGAACATCCATCCACGGCCTGTCGCGCACCAGCACAATATTCGTATCTTCCGCAGCAGAACTTAAAGCGACAAGGAAATAACCTGTCGTGATGCGCACAGCTTCACTGGCAAGCGGCAGGCCATTCGCCTGCTCGGAAGGCTTCATGCGAATACCCGCGATACGATCGACAGCGCCATGCACGAAATCTTTCGGTACATCGAACAGCAGCTCGATCGTGTGGCTGGCCGGCAAGGCTTTGTCCGTATTGCGGCGCACGGTGATCAGCATTTTCAGATTACGGCCCGGAATATCGACGAGACCGCGCACCACTTTTTCAGGACCGCCGCCCTGCGGATTGTCCTGCGTATCGATCCGCCAGGCGACCTTGCCACGAAAATTCTCGACGCCTTTTTGCGTCTCGACATTTTCTTCGACAAGATAAGCTGTCTGCGCCACGCTCGATTTTTCCGTGTGCATCGTCTGATCCTGCGCGACACGATCAGAAATCTTCGTGCCGAGAATGGCTTCATCGGCACTCGAATGTCCCTTGACCATGTACCAGGCCGTCGCAACGCCGCCGATAGCGACAAGCGCGACAAGAGCAGCGATCATCACCATATTGCTTGGCCGCTTGATCTGCTGCAGGCCTGCTTTTTGCGGATAAGTGCTAACGCGGTTGAGAAGCGGATCGCCGGTTTTCTTTTGCACCGTTGCGGCAGGTGCAGATGTTTTTTGCGCGACAGGCGGCGCTTCCTTGACAGACGCAACTGGCATCGTACTTTCGGCGGGCTTCATGCCCGTCATGGCGCTTTCGACGGCCTTGTTGCCCGCTTCGCTCGCACGCGGCGCCAGCGGTTTTGAATCTTCCGTCACGGCGGCAGGCGCTTTGCCCGATGCCGCCTGCGCTTCGACATCGCGGATGGCATTTTCAAGCGCGAGACGCTGCTTGGTGATATCGCTTTCCGACAGCGGCGGATCGGCATTGCGGAGTTGCGCAACCAGCGCCTGACGTGCGCGCTCATACACGCCGCGCCGTTCCTCATAATTCGATTTTTCGCCGATAGCTCTCGAAAGGATACTTACATAATCAGTCATGGACGTTCTATGCCGGTGTTATGGAAAAGGCGCAACTTTTATTGTTTTACAAGGGTTTAATAAGCCTGAAAAGGGTCATGGACAAGGATTGTATCGTCCCGTTCTGGGCTGGTCGACAAAAGGGCAACCGGTGCGCCGATCAGCTCCTCAATCCGTTTGACATATTTGACGGCGCCAGCCGGCAACGCGGCAAAACTGCGCGCGCCTTCGGTGGAAGACATCCAGCCCTCAATGGTTTCGTAAATCGGCTTCAGGCGCGTCTGCTGCGCCTGCCCCGCCGGCATGTAATCCAGTTTCTCGCCGTCCAATTCGTAACCGGTGCAAATTTTGATTTCAGGAAACGTGTCGAGAATATCGAGCTTCGTCAGCGCGATGCCGTGCATGCCGTTGATGGCGACAGACTGACGCACCAGCGCCGCATCGAACCAGCCGCAACGGCGCTTGCGGCCCGTGACGGTGCCGAATTCATGGCCGCGCTTGCCCAGCTCTTCGCCCGTCGCGTCGTGAAGCTCTGTCGGGAAAGGTCCCTCGCCGACGCGCGTGGTGTAAGCTTTGGTAATGCCGAGCACATAACCCAGCGAGGACGGCCCGAGCCCCGAACCCGCGGCAGCGGCGCCCGCCACCGTGTTGGACGATGTGACAAACGGATACGTGCCGTGGTCGACGTCGAGCAGCGCGCCTTGTGCGCCTTCGAACAGGACGAGTTTGCCTTGATGGCGCGCCTCGTCGAGAATTTTCCACGCCGTCGCCATATAGGGCAGTAATTTTGGTGCGAGCGAAAGCATTTCCGCTTTCAGTGCATGGCCATCAAGCGCATCAAGGCTGAGACCCTTACGCAACGCGTTATGATGTGCGAGCAACCGTTCAATGCGCTGCGACAGATTGTTTTCATCGGCGAGATCCATCAGCCGCAATGAGCGGCGGCCGACCTTGTCTTCATAAGCGGGGCCGATGCCACGCCCTGTCGTGCCGATTTTCAAACCTTCGTGTGCGCCTTCGCGATGACGGTCGAGATCGCGATGCAGCGCCAAAATGAGCGGTGTATTTTCCGCGATCTTCAGATTGTCCGGCGTGACATCGACGCCCTGTTTTTTCAGCGTTTCGATTTCGGTGAGCAGAGCATGCGGATCGAGAACGACACCATTACCGATAATGGCAAGCTTGTTCTTGCGCACGATACCGGAAGGAAGCAGCGAAAGTTTGTAAACTTTGCCGTCGATGACAAGCGTATGGCCGGCATTATGCCCGCCCTGAAAACGCACGACGATATCAGCGCGCTCGGACAGCCAGTCGACAATCTTGCCTTTTCCTTCGTCGCCCCATTGCGAGCCGACAACCACCACATTCGTCATTTCATGCCTTCTACTTCAAAGCGGTCATTGATAAGGTAAGAAGCAAGCATCAATCAAGCACGGGACGCTTATGAAACGAAAAATAACCAGATTTATGCTGATTCTGGGTACAATTTTGGTTTTTTCGCTTCAGGCATCGGCTTGCCCTTATGAAATCAAGACACCACTGCATGCCGTGCAGATTTTCACGAATGCGCCGGACGGCACGGAAACAACCGTTTACCGCACCTTTGACCGGCAATCCCGCAAACTATCTGACCCTATCGGCATCATTCGTAAAAAAACCCCTCTCGACAATTCTCATAATCCTGTTTTTGGACTGAATATTTCTTATATTAACGGCAGCGACGAAGCCATGCTCGACCTTTATGAACTCGGATATGAGGAACTGTTTGCGGCTTATCTCGACAATGTCGAAAATAATTTTTTTATTGTCCTCCCGGACGGCAAGGCTGGCTGGATCAATCTTCCGCCTTCCGGCTCTTTTTCTTATAATCACGAAGGTTTTACGGCAGGGACGGTCATTACACGGCAAAAAACATTCGCTTCGCGGTTTTCAGATAATTTCTCGACGGGCGAATCTTTCATGGTTCTGAAAACTGCTAAAAATTACCTTGACGTTCGTAACGAGCAGTCGCGTGACATGTGGTGCGATGACGGCAACCCGCCGCCCTTGAAACCTTTCAGAAAAAAGCGTCTGCCGCTTTCCGCCTTCTACGACAGCTCTTGCCGGATGCTGATTACTGCTTCTTATCCGCGCGGCTGCTGAAATCACAAAAAACGGGTGGGCAAAGCAGGAACCCTTCTATAAATAAGGCTTTCAAGCCTCAAGGGATCGATATGGCCGCACCTGCCTCACAACATATGGAACTTCAGGACTGGGCCGCCCTGTTATTCATGGGCGCGATCTGGGGCAGTTCGTTTCTGTTTGCGCATATCGCGGTCGACTATATCCCGCCGCTGACACTGGCCTTCCTGCGCATATCGCTGGCCTGCATTCCGCTGTGCCTTGTGCTCGTCTGGCAGAAGATCCGTTTCCGCCTGGTCTATGACCATTTCGGCAAACTGTTCGTTCTTGGGCTGCTGAACACCGCCATTCCTTTCTTTCTGATTTTTTACAGCCAGAAATTCATCGGCCCCGGCCTTGGCGGCATCCTGAATGCGACCGTGCCGATCATGATTGTGCCGCTCGCACATTTTCTGACCCATGATGAAAAAATGACAGCACGCAAAATCAGCGGCGTGCTGCTCGGCTTTTTTGGCGTGATGCTCATGATCGGCATGGATGCCCTGAACGGCGCAACCAATAATGTCATGGCGGAACTGATCATGCTTGGCGCTTCGGTCAGCTATGCGTTGGGCGGTATTTTTGCACGCCGTTTTAAAACCATTCCGCCGCTCATTACCACGACGGGCCAGCTTTTGGCCGTCGCGCCTTTTCTGCTGCCGCTATCACTCATTTTCGACGATAGCCTCAACCTGCCGATGCCCTCGCTGGAAATCTGGGGTTGTATTTTTTCGCTGGCCTTTCTTTCGACCGCGCTCGCCTTTGTGTTTTTCTTCCGACTGCTGGCGCGCGTCGGTGCGACACGGGCAAGCCTTGTCGCCTATCTCATTCCTGTCAGCGCGATTATCCTCGGCGTTGTTTTCAAGAATGAAACATTCACGCTGAGCGATTTTGCGGGCATGGCGATGATCAGCCTCAGCCTCGCGATTATCGACGGGCGGCTGATGGGCAAGAAGCCGACGAAAAATGTTCTCAACGCTGAAAACATGCACGATGCCACCGTCACAAAATAACCTGCCGCTCGGCGAACCCGTCGACACGACGCCCGCTCCATGGCCGCAGCCTGTCACATTGAACGGGCGCTTTGGGCGGATTGAAAAGCTTGTGGCCGAAAAGCACGGTCCAGCCCTGTGGCACGCCGTTGCGGGACATGACGACCTTTGGACTTACATGAAAACTGGCCCGTTTTCCGATGAGGCTGCGTTCATGGAATTGCAAAAAGAACGCGCAACATCATCGGACCCGTTCACTTATGTTATTCTTGATCATGAGGGCGCGCCGCTGGGCTTGTCCTGCCTGATGAATATTCGACCCGATCTACGCGTCATTGAGGTCGGCAATATTTTTTACGCACCCGCATTGCAGCGCACACCGCTCGGCACCGAGGCGCAATATTTGTTGATGCGTTATGTGTTCGAGGATCTTGGCTATCGCCGCTATGAATGGAAAACCAGCACGCTTAATGCCGCTTCACGGCGTGCAGGTCAGCGCTACGGCTTCACATTTGAGGGCATTTTCCGCCAGAACGACATCGTCAAAGGCCGCAACCGCGACACCGCGTGGTATTCGATTATCGACAAGGAATGGCCGACGCGTAAAGCCGCTTTCGAAATTTGGCTCGCGCCGGATAATTTCGATAGTGAAGGAAGACAGAAAAAAACTTTAGCGCATATCGAAGCTTAAGGCGCGTGCGCGTTTGACCTGCTCGATTCCTTCGATCTCATCCAGTAATTCCGGCGAAATTTTATTATCCATACTGACGAGCGTGATCGCATCGCCGCCCGGCTTGTCGCGGCCAAGATTGAACGTTGCAATATTCACGCCAGCCTTGCCGAGCAATGATCCAAATGCGCCGATGAAACCCGGCTTGTCGGCATTGCGCACGAACAACATGTGCGGCGCGAACTCCGCATCCATGGCGATGTCGCGGATTTCAACGATGCGCGGTTTTCCGTCATGGAACACCGTGCCGCCCGCATGGCGCGGCATGTCTTCCGCATCGACCGTGATGCGCAGGAAACTTTCAAACTGGCCGCGCGTTTCGCGCGTCATTTCCTCGATCACAATGCCGGACTGCTGCGCAACACTGACGGCATTGACCATGTTGACGCTGTCATGCATGGGACGAAGAACGCCCGTGACGGCCGCAGCCGTCAGCGCACGCGTGTTCATGTGCGCCAGCGCGCCTTCATATTCAAGGCGGATCGATTTGATCGGCGCTTCTGTCAACTGGCCGAGAAACAGGCCGAGCTTTTCGGCAAGATCGATGAATGGTTTCAGGCGTGGTGCTTCTTCCGCTGTGATCGACGGGAAGTTGACGGCGTTGCTGATGGCACCGCGCAAAAGATATTCCGCCATCTGGTCGGCAATCTGCAGCGCGACATTTTCCTGCGCTTCCGATGTCGACGCACCGAGATGCGGAGTACAGATCACGTTCGGCATGCCGAACAGCGGGTTCTGTTTCGCTGGTTCTTCGATAAACACATCGAGCGCCGCACCAGCTACATGGCCCGACTTCAAGGCCGCTGCAAGAGCCGTTTCATCGACAAGACCGCCGCGTGCGCAATTGATGATGCGAACGCCTTTTTTGCATTTCGCCAATGCTGCCGCATCGATGATGTTTTTCGTTTTTTCAGTGAGCGGCGTGTGCATTGTGATGACATCGGCGCGTTTCAATAGTTCTTCAAGCTCGACTTTCTCGACACCAAGCGCAACGGCACGGTCAGCATTCAAAAACGGATCGAACGCGATGACACGCATTTTGAGGCCGATGCCGCGTTCGGCAACGATGGAGCCGATATTGCCGCAGCCGATCACGCCCAACGTTTTGCCGGTGAGCTCCACGCCCATGAAACGGCTCTTTTCCCACTTTCCTGCGCGCGTCGAGACATCCGCTTCGGGAATCTGCCGCGCCAGCGCCAGCATCAGCGCGATGGCATGCTCACCCGTCGTGATGGAATTGCCGAACGGCGTGTTCATCACGATCACGCCTTTTGCCGTTGCTGCCGGAATGTCGACATTGTCGACACCGATACCCGCACGGCCGACGACCTTCAGTTTTTTTGCATGCTGCAACAACGCAGGCGTCACTTTCGTCGAGGAGCGAATAGCGAGACCATCATAGTCGCCGATGATTTTTTCGAGCTCTTCTTTCGAAAGGCCCGTTTTCACATCGGCTTCGATGCCACGTTCTTTAAAAATCGCGACGGCGGCGGGCGACAGAGAGTCGGAGATGAGGACACGTGGCATGTCAGGCAGCCTTTTCAATTTCAATTCGCGCTTGCGCGTAAGCCCATTCGAGCCACGGCAACAGCTGTGCAATATCGCGGCGGTTCACGGTCGCGCCACACCAGATGCGCAAACCGGCCGGCGCATCGCGGTGACCCGCGATATCGTAAGCGGCGTTTTCTTTTTCAAGCAGGCTGGCAATCTTCTTGATGAACGCGACTTGGCTGTCGGCATTCAGTTTCGCAACGGCCGGATCTGTAATCGTCAGGCAGACACTGGTGTTGGAACGTGTCTTTGGTTTGACCGCAAGGAAATCGATCCACGGCGTCTGCTTCACCCAGCGCGACAACACGCGGGCATTTCCGTCGGCACGTTTTTTCAAACCTTCGAGACCGCCGACGCTTTTTGCCCACAGCAAAGCATCTTCAAAATCGACAACGCACAGCATCGACGGCGTGTTGATCGTCTCGCCTTCGAAAATGCCTTCGATCAGTTTGCCGCCCTTCGTCATGCGGAAAATTTTCGGCAACGGCCAGGCGGGTGTGTAGCTTTCCAGACGTTGCACGGCGCGCGGGCTTAAAATGAGCACGCCATGCGCGCCCTCGCCGCCAAGTGCTTTCTGCCATGAAAATGTCGTGACATCGAGCTTCGACCAGTCCAGCTCCTGCGCGAACACGGCCGACGTTGCATCGCAGAATGTCAGGCCCTGCCTGTCGGCGGCGATCCAGTTCGCATCCGGCACGCGGACCCCGGATGTCGTGCCGTTCCACGTAAACACAACGTCCCGCGTTTTCGTGTCGGCGCGTTTCAGGTCGGGCAATTCGCCATAGGGCGCTTCGAACACGCGGCAATCCTGAATTTTGAGATGTTTGGCGATATCGGACACCCAGCCGAGGCCGAAGCTTTCCCATGCGAGCACGTCGACACCGCGCGCACCGAGCATCGACCAGAACGCCATTTCGATCGCGCCGGTATCGGACGCCGGTACAATGCCGATCTTGTAATCCGCCGGCACCTGCAAAACCTCGCGCATCAGTTCAATGACGCCTTTAAGTTTGCGTTTGCCGATACCTGCGCGATGCGAGCGGCCAAGAACATCGAGATCAAGTTTTTTGAGAGACCAGCCGGGGCGCTTTGCGCACGGGCCTGAAGAAAAATGCGCGCGTTTCGGCGGCGCTGTCGGTTTAGTCGCAGTCATTTTATTCCTCCTCACAGAGGTTCGCGCTTCGTTGGGGAAGCGTGTCCCGCCGCAAGGGATAAGCGCAAGAGATTAAGAAATCAAGCACTGTTCTGCAAAAAGAAAAAGGCGGCTGTAAAAGCCGCCTTTTCGTGGAATTTTTTGCTGTTAGTATTTACGCACAACCGGCGCTTCCATCATCGGTGGCGGCGGTGGCGGCGGAGCTTCACCAAATGTCCAGCGCATACCGACGCGCAGGTCATGCGAAGCGAGATCGCGCATTTCGAAATTGTCGCTTGTGCAGCCCGGGCTGTTGAAGCAGGTCACGTCGCCAAGGTTGATGGTGCCCTGATCGAGGTAGCGATAGCTCATTTCCAGCTTCAGGTTCTGGTTGACTTCGTAATCCATACCCGCATGAAGCGCCCAGGCGAGATCACCGGAGCTTTGCGGTTCGGCGATACCGAAACCACCGGCCGATTCACCGGCACCCACATCGTGGAAGCCTGTGACCTGATGGTAGCCGTAACCGATACCGGCACCGATGAAGGGCAGCACGCCCCAGAAGTTGCCGACATCATAGTAGGCGTTCAACAAACCGACGATGGCGGAATGATTGCCGTTGTAAATGTTGAAGCCCTGGTTCGGTGCGGCCACGTCGTCAGCTAATGTGAAGCTGAAGCTGTTGGCGGCGCGGTAATCAACCGTACCGTCGAAGCGCAGGAAGTCGTTCCATTGATAACCAAGACCGGCGCCGATAATCGGCTTGTCGTTCATGCTTTTCTGGATGCGCGTGAAATCGACGCTCGGCGGTGTGCCGAATGTAATGTTCACGCCATCGTAATCTTCGATACCGACGCCGACATCGCCGCGCAGATACCAGCCGCCATTGCTGGTTTCGACCATCGGCAGAACCGGTTCGGGGATCGGAGGCGGGAAAGATAAATCAGCAGCGAGGGCCGGCGTTCCCATTACCCACACTGCAACGCCTGTAATGAGGAGTGCTCTCTTTTTCATAATCATCTCTCTACTCGTTGCTGCAAACCGGAATGACCCGGACAAAAAACTCACAACTGAGACTATGATTGAAAACGTTTAATGCTGGCTTAACGTTAATTATTAACCCTAAAAGTTATTTAAAAGATGTCGTGAAGGAAGACTTAAAAGCCTTACAGCTATTGCGCTTTCGTATGTTTGAAAAAATAAAAAACATCTTCACAGCGCGTAAGAAATACACACGTTCTGGTAACGAATATTTTATAGAAAATTAAGCGCGCTGAAGAATGCGTAAACTTACGCTGCCGTTTTCGCGAGCACCAAGCAGATATCGCCGACAATCGATTCGATCATCTTCAGATCGTCGCCTTCCGCCATCACGCGGATGACGGGTTCGGTGCCGCTTGGTCGAATCACGAGACGGCCGTGCGCCCCAAGCTTTTCGCGGCCCGCATCAATCGCGCGCGTGACATCCGTTTTCTCGAGCGCTGTTTTGGCGGCGCGCACATTCTTCAAAATCTGCGGCAGCGGTTCATAGCGATGGCAAACTTCACTGACGGGCTTGCCGGATTTTTGCACGACGTCGAGCAATTGCAGCGCCGAAACGAGGCCATCGCCCGTCGTTCCAAAATCGGAGAGGATGATATGGCCGGACTGTTCGCCGCCGACATTGTATCCTTGCGCAAGCATCTGCTCGAGAACGTAACGGTCGCCCACCTGCGTGCGCACCATGTCGAGCCCGAGCGATTTCAGGTAACGCTCCAGCCCGAGGTTTGACATCACGGTTGCAACGATGCCGGGTTTAGTGAGACGCCCGTCTTCTTTCCACGACGCTGCGATGGCGGCCATCAACTGATCGCCATCGACGACATTACCTTTTTCATCGACGATCAGCACGCGGTCGGCGTCGCCGTCGAGCGCGATGCCGATATCGGCGCGCATCTCGCGCACCTTCGCCTGCAGCGCTTCCGGTGCGGTCGAGCCGCAGCCGTCATTGATGTTGAAACCGTTCGGCTTGTCGCCGATCGCGAACACTTCCGCGCCAAGCTCCCACAACATTTCCGGCGCAACCTTGTAAGCCGCGCCGTTCGCGCAATCGACGACGATGCGTAGCCCGTCAAAGCCGGTGTTGCGCGGCAATGTCCGTTTCGCAAATTCCATGTAGCGCGCCTGCACGCCCTCGACGCGTTTGGCGCGGCCGAGATTTGGCGCATCGGCCAGTTCGGATTTCAGTTCGGATACGATCAGGCTTTCGATCTCAATTTCCATGTCATCGGACAGCTTGAAGCCATCAGGGCCAAACAGCTTGATGCCATTGTCCTGATAGGCATTGTGCGAAGCCGAGATCATCACGCCGAGGTCTGCGCGCATCGAGCGCGTCAACATCGCAACGGCCGGTGTCGGCATCGGGCCGACAAGAAGAACATCCATACCGACGGACAGGAACCCTGCCGTCAACGCTTGCTCGATCATATAACAGGAAAGACGCGTATCCTTGCCGATCAGCGCCGTGTGGCGATCCTGACCCTTGTTGCGAAAGGAAAGTCCCGCAGCCATGCCGACTTTCAGCGCAAGCTCCGCCGTCAGCTTGCCGCTGTTCGCCTTGCCCCTGATGCCGTCCGTGCCGAAAAATTTGCGTGTCATGCGCGCCCTTTGATTTTGCCTGTTTTAGCTGAAAAAACCGGCAGCGCAAAACACGTTGTTTTTTAGATTGTTACGCCTGATGCTTCAGGTCTGTACGCTTGGCTCAAGGCCACCGTCTTTTGGTTTGGTCTTTTTGCCTTTTTTACCAGCAGCCGTTGCAATGCTCGAGCGCGGCCGCGGCGCGTCGTCGCTTTCGCGGGTCGGCGGCTTGCCGGCAAGCAGATCGGTAATTTCCTCGCCGCTCAGCGTTTCGTATTCGAGAAGTCCCTTGGCAAGAACTTCCAGCTGCGCGCGTTTTTCATTCAGAATGCGCGTCGCTTCATCATGGCCTTCATCGATCAGGCGGCGCACTTCGCTGTCAATAATCTGTGAGGTGGCTTCAGAAATATTCTGCTGACGGCCCATCGACATGCCAAGGAAAACCTCTTCCTGATTTTCGCCGTAAGCGACCTTGCCAAGCTTGTCGGAAAATCCCCAGCGCGTCACCATCATGCGTGCAAGGCGCGTCGCCTGCTCGATGTCGGACTGCGCACCGGATGTCACCTTGTCGGAACCGAAAATCATTTCTTCCGCGACACGTCCGCCCATGACAATCGCGAGGCGCGATGTCATCTGCTCGTAAGACATCGACAGCTTGTCGCGCTCCGGCAATTGCATTACCATACCAAGAGCTCGCCCGCGCGGAATAATGGTTGCTTTATGAACCGGATCTGTGGAGGCAACATTTAACGCCACCAGCGCGTGCCCGCCTTCATGATAGGCCGTGAGCAGTTTTTCCTGCTCGGTCATCACCAGCGTGCGGCGCTCCGCACCCATCATGATCTTGTCTTTCGCATCCTCAAATTCAGAACGCGTAACAACACGCTTGTTGCGGCGCGCAGCGAGAAGCGCCGCTTCATTGACGAGATTCGCCAAGTCAGCGCCCGAAAAACCGGGCGTACCGCGTGCAACGATTTTCAGATCGACATCCGGCGCCAACGGCACCTTGCGCGCATGCACTTTCAGGATTTTCTCGCGGCCCGTGATATCCGGGTTCGGCACAACGACCTGACGGTCGAAACGGCCGGGGCGCAGCAGGGCGGGATCGAGAACGTCCGGCCTGTTGGTGGCGGCGATAATGATAATGCCTTCATTGGCTTCGAAGCCGTCCATCTCGACGAGCAACTGGTTGAGCGTCTGTTCGCGCTCATCATTGCCGCCGCCGAGGCCCGCGCCGCGATGACGGCCGACAGCGTCGATCTCATCGATGAAGATAATGCAAGGCGCGTTTTTCTTCGCCTGCTCGAACATGTCGCGCACGCGCGACGCACCGACGCCGACAAACATTTCGACAAAGTCCGAACCGGAAATGGTGAAGAACGGCACTTCCGCTTCACCTGCAACGGCGCGCGCGATCAGCGTTTTACCTGTACCGGGCGGACCGACAAGAAGAAGACCGCGCGGAATTTTTCCGCCCAGCCGCTGAAACTTTTGCGGGTCTTTGAGGAATTCGACGATCTCTGACAGATCTTCTTTCGCTTCATCGACACCGGCGACGTCTTCAAACGTGACGCGGCCATGCGCCTCGGTGAGCATTTTCGCGCGCGATTTGCCAAAACCCATTGCCTTGCCGCCAGCCCCGCCCTGCATCTGGCGCATCAGGTAAATCCACACGCCGATCAGGAGCAGCATCGGCAAAGACGAGATCAGCAGGGAACCAAAAATATTTTCGGATGGCGGGCGCGCATTGATCTGCACATTCTTCTGATAAAGGCGCTGGAT
>JAZKID010000043.1:21441-28951 GCA_040385045.1 Pseudomonadota bacterium
ATGAACATCGGATCCGGCGGCGCAAACGAAGTGAAGGTGCGGCCGTCATTATAATGGCCCTGAATGTCCTGCCCGGAAACAGTCACATCACGCACCTGCCCCTGATCGACAGATGTCAGCAGTTGAGAGAAGGAAATTTCGCCGCCGCTTCCCGCGCGTTGCGATGGCCCCTGAAAAAGCGTGAACAAGGCCAACAGCATCAGGGCAATAATGACCCACAGCGCAAAATTACGAAGGTTCGGATTCATCTCACCTCAAGGGGATAGGGAAAGCAGGATATCGTGCATAAAGTAAGGTGTGTCGGTTAAAATAACCAGACTCAAAGCGCAGATTTTTTTCCCTTTAGACAACAGAAGGTTAGCGCACGTTGTGCCCCGTCTTGCGGGGGTCGTTTTCAGCCTGGAAACGCAAATAGCGCGATCCCGCCGAAAAAATCACGCCCGCCAATGTGCGGCGCATATCGGCCTCGCTGCAGATAGCGGTATCAAGATCTTCAAGCTGATCGTCGCCCGGCATGTAGGGCAGCGCATGAAGCGATGCGATCATCTTTTGCAACAGGCGCAGGCGAATCTCGGCGGGCGCAGACCTGTAGAGGCTGCGCTCCATCTGCCGTTCGCGCACATGATCGAAAAGCGATTGCGTGAAATGGTCGAGCGCATCATTCGCGCGCGCAAGTTTTCCGGATATTTTCGTGAAGCGCGCGGCATCCAGACCTTCTTGTGCCAGCAGAGGAAGCAGGCGGCGCAGGCGCGGACGAAGGAAACACTTGTCTTCATTGCTATCGTCTTCGCACCACATCACACCTGCCGCGATCAGACTGGCACGCAACCTTTCACGCGAGATACCGAGCAAGGGGCGCAATAACGGCAGACCACATTTTTGCGACATGGCATTCATGCCCTTCAGGCCGATAACGCCCGAGCCGCGCGCAAGACGCATCAGGATTGTTTCGGCCTGATCATCCTGCGTATGCGCGGTTACGATAGCCTCGCAATTGTGTGCGCGCGCGGTTTGAGCAAGCAATTCATAACGTGCGGCCCGCGCACTTTCCTGAATGGCCGTGACAGGCTTCTCGTCTTCCCACGCCACCGTGAGATGTGAAATGCTGCGCGCTTCACAAAACCTCGCGACAAAACGGCATTCCTCCGCCGACGCTGCACGCAGGCGATGGTCGACGCTGACCGCAACAAGTTTTATATTTTTGTTATTTCTTTTTCGCCACTCATCAACCAGCGTCAGCAAGGCCATGCTGTCGCCGCCACCGGAAACGGCGATCAATAAAGATGCATAATTTTCGAGGGATGAGAAAAGATCATCGCTTTCGTTTTCTAAAAGCGGCGCGAACGGCTCAGCAGCCGGCGTTTTTCTGTTCAGTCTGAACACGTTTTTTCACAGCGGTTGAGGATTTCGGATATTTGCGGCTGACTTCAGAAAGCGTCGCACAGGCAGCGTCTTTCTGGCCAAGCGATTTTAGCGACATGCCAAGACGGAGCAGGCTTTCCGGCGCTTTGGCAGATGACGGATGATCGTTATACACTTTCAGAAAACTTTCGGCAGCAGCTTTATATTGCTTGCGCTGATATTGCGACTCGCCAAGCCAGTAGGCCGCGCTGGCAGCGTTCGTGTCTTCGGGATGTTCCTCGAGAAAATCCTTGAACGACACCTCGGCCATTTCGTAATCGCCGCGCAGCATATAGCCGTATGCGAGATCGAACTGGTCTTTCGGGTCTCCCGACGGAGCCGACACCGCTGTCGCTGGCCCGCGTGAGGCGGCGTCTTCACGCTGGTCTTCGCTGCCGGGCAGCGGGTCGAGCGGCTGTGAAACGGCGGCGGGCGGGCCGAGATTGATCGGGTTCCCTGCCTGATCTGCGGGCAGCTGGCCCAGAGCCTGCGGCGGCGCGCCAAGCTGTCTTGCATTCGTTTGCGCGGGCGCGGCGGCGGCTGGCGGCGCAGTATTATTTGTTGCGGCACTACGCGACATGGACGGCGCTTCAGTGCGTTGCGGGCGCGGACCCGTTCCTTTTTTCCCGCCTTCGATTTCCTGGAAACGGAATTCGGCATCTTCCTGCACGCGCTTCAACTGGTCCTGCAGCGTCTTGTTCTGGAATTCGAGCTGCTCGACCTTGCCGTTCATCGCACGCAGCTGTTCCTCCAGCCGGTTCATCCGCGATGCCGGGTCGCCATCGAAACTTTGCGGCGCGGTGCCCCAGCCCTGCCCCGATTGTGCGGGCGGTGCCTGCTGCGGCTGCGGCGAACTTGCCCAGCCTTCCTGCGGCTGCTGACCCTGCGAGGCCGGCCATTGCGCAAAAGCGGCGCCTGAAAAAGCAGCCGTCAAAAACATAGCGAAAAATAGGGAGCGGGACAGAAGCATCGTTGTTCTCTTCAAGACCATCAAAAACAATCCTTGCACAAACAAGGCGGCAAAACGAGGGCGAAAATCATGGCTTCACGACAATGAAAATCATTTTCGCGCTGTGAACTGTAAAATCGGCGCCGTAATGATTGCCGCAGGTATTGCC
The DNA here is from genome assembly GCA_040385045.1 of Pseudomonadota bacterium. GTDB lineage: Bacteria > Pseudomonadota > Alphaproteobacteria > Rhizobiales > UBA4765 > JAZKID01. The sequence continues at coordinate 23,961 of JAZKID010000043.1, forward strand.
GATTTTCAGGCCCGCCCTTTCAACCATCAGCTCAACCTCCAGCATCGAAGGATGGCGGATCACCATTGTATACGGATAGCGCTTCACGGAGCCATCCGGCGCGATCACGTCATACCAGCCGCTCTCGGTGATTTTCTGATAGGTATCGACCTCGGTGACCCAGCCGGTTTTCGTGTAGCGGAAATCATGCTCAGAACTGGTCCGCTCGTACATCACGGTCGGGATGAAATCGATGTCCGGCTTCACGCGCAGCGGATTGTTGATGTCGATCACACCAAGGCTGCCGGACTTCATGTGCCGCGCCATGGTCATCACGGTTTCCTGCTGCGCCTGCGGATCGGCGATCATCGCGAAACTGTTGAAACCGATCTGCACGAAATCGAATGTTTCATCGAGATCAAGGCCGACGACATTCGAGGTGACAAATTTTGTCCGCTGCTGAACATCGCGCGGTTCTTTTTGAAGACGGTGATGCGCGCGGTCGATCTGCCCCTGCGAAAGATCGACACCTGTGACATTCCGGCCTTCGCGCGCATGCGGAATGCTGAGACGGCCCGTGCCGCAGCAAAGGTCGAGAACATTTTTGCTCTCGTTCGCAGCAGCGCCTTTCTGCAGAAAAGCGATATCGTTGGCCGTGGAATCGTAACCGATCTTGCCGGGCTTGATGTAGGAAAAAAACGGATCTTCCGGCCACGGATAATCGTAATCATAAAACATCACGCTTGCGTCTTCGTCCTGCGCAGGTGCTTTACTCATTGTCCCCTCACATCATCATAAAAAAGCCCGGAGCGATGTCCGGGCTTTCTATTCCTGAATTTGAAATCTTACATTCCGCCGAGAACCGTCACCGCGCGGCGGTTCTGGTTCCAGCAGCTGTCATTTTCACAGACCGCGACCGGGCGTTCCTTGCCGTAGGAAATTGTTTTCAAACGGTTTTGCGGAATGCCGCGCGCGGCAAAGAAATCGCGAACCGTCGCCGAACGGCGAGCACCGAGCGCAAGGTTGTATTCGCGTGTGCCGCGCTCATCCGCATGGCCTTCGACGGTGAAAGAATATTGCGGATACTGGCGAAGCCATGCGGCCTGCTTTTCAAGCGTTGCCTGAGCTTCAGATGTCAGCGTCGACTGGTCTTCCTGAAAGAAAACGCGGTCGCCGACATTGACGGTGAAATCCTGTTGAGAGCCCGGTGTTGCGGCACCCATGCCGCCGCCAAATCCGTTCGGATCCTGGTCTTTATTAGCGCAGCCTGCAACGGCGAGACCGAAAGCAAGAACGGCGAAGAGAGTTCCGCGGCGAAGAAAAGACGGCATAGGCATAAAGAGACTCCCGAAGTCATAAAATGTGATGAATGTCAGTCATACGCTATTTACGTTAAACACTTGTCAGCAGACATAGTTAAACAATGGTGTCTTTTTAGCGGCAGAAGCGTTGCAGATGAGTCACAGCGCCTCGTCTTTTTCTTTTATCAGCTCAGCAGCCCTGACCAGCTCGGGTCGGACGCAAAGCCCGGCGTTGGCAAGACCTGCTCGAAACGGCCGGAGACGTCGATGGTGTAAATCTTCGGTCCGCCGCCGACATCCTTAAAGAACATGATGACACGGCCATTCGGGCTCCATGTCGGCCCTTCGGCGTGAAAGCTCGATGTGAGAATACGCTCACGCTGACCTTCCGGAGTCATGACACCGATCGAGAACTGCCCGCCCGCCTGTTTTGTAAAAGCGATGAGATCCCCCTTCGGCGACCAGACGGGCGTTGAGTAACGTCCCTGCCCGAACGAGATGCGCTGCGCGCCGCCACCCGATGCACTCATCACGTAAAGCTGCTGCCCGCCGCCGCGATCGGATTCGAAGACGATGCGCGACCCATCCGGCGAGAAGCAGCCGCCGGTATCGATGGCGGCATCGTTCGTCACGCGCGAGATCTGTTTGCTGGCAACATCCATGATCGAGAGATTGGAGTTGCCGTCATTGTTCAAAAGCGACATCACAAGCCGGCGTCCGTCAGGAGAATAGCGCGGCGAAAACGTCATGCCCGGGAAATTGCCGAGAATGGCCGCACCGCCTGTTTCGATATTCATCTGCAAGACACGCGGATCACCGCCCGTGGCATATTGCATGAAACTGATCTCGCGGTTGTTCGGCGAAAAGCGCGGCGTCAGTACAAGCTCGCCGCCGCCGGTGAGCGCGCGGACATTCGCACCGTCCTGATCCATCACGGCAAGACGCTTGACGCGCTTGTTCTTCGGGCCGGACTCATCAACGAACACAAGGCGGCTGTCGAAATAACCTTTTTCACCGATCAGCGCTTCGTAGATCGCATCGGAGAGAATATGCGCCAGTCGTCGCCAGTTGCCGCCCGGTGCGGTGAACTGCCGTCCCTCGACCTGCTTCTGCGCGAAAATATCCCAGACGCGGAATTGTGCGGTCAGGCCACCGCCACCCTGCCCGACGCTGCCGACCACCAGTGCTTGCGCATTGATAACGCGCCAGCTCTGGAAATTCGGCTGCGTTTCCGTCGAAGAAAATTTTTCGATGTAAGAGGCCGGGCTTAAAATCTGAAAATAACCGCAACGCGTGAGGTTGTTGGCAATCACGCCCCTGATCTGGCTGCCGAGTTGCGCATCGCCGAGAAAATCCGGAATGGCGATCGGCATCGGCTGGAACGGACCGCTCTGGTCGATCGGCACTTCCAGCGCAGCACGCGCTTGACTGAGCGGGATCAGTGCAGCACAGGCGGCACTTCCCATCAACGAAAGGGCGTGGCGGCGTGTCAGGCGGCGATCTGTCATTTTCTTATCAGAAGTCGTTGACCTTAAAGCTGAACGTAATGTCTTTCCAGTCTTCATACATCTCGGCGGGCAGTTTTAGCGGCGAGCAGCGGACAATCGCACGCGTTGCTGCGCCGGAAGCCGCCGAAAAAGCCGGATCGGAATCGGAATTCGTGATTCGTGGCTGGCCATTCAGCGAACCATCGGAATTCACGCTGATCTTGACGGAAATCGTGAAGTCGCTGCCGGTCGCGCTCGGCGGCGTTACCCAGCAGGGACGAATCTGATCCTGGATCATGCCGACGAGAAGGCCCAACTGGCTTTGCGTGAGACGCTTGCCCGTACCCTGCTTGGCACCGAGCGACGCTTTTTTTTCTTCGCCCGCATCGGCATCAGGTTTCGGTGCGCCGTCCTGATTGTTGATCAGGTTCGAAATCTTGCTGGCGTCGAATTTCTCGGCCTGCTTGGCAAGACGATCCTGTTCGGCCTTGCGTTTCTGTTCGGCAATTTTTTTCTTTTCTTCGGCTTTCTTTTTTTCTTCCTCGGCCTTTTTCTTTTTGTCTTCTTCCTGCTGTTTCTTTTCTTCCTCGCGCTTGGCATCTTCTATTTTCTTGAGAAGACCTTCAGGGTCGACCTCTTCAGGTTTTGCCTGCGCTTTTTCAGGCGGTTTTTCGACGGGCTTTTCTTCCGGCGGTTTTGTTACCGTTTCTTCAGGCGGCGGTGTCGGCGCAGCTTTTGCCTCGACAGGCGGCTTTTCCTCGACAGGCTTGATGATTTCTTCGGGTGGCTTCACCACCGGCGTCGGCGTCTGTTTCTTTTGGGGCGTTTCCGATTTCTCGCCGCGCTTGTCGCCCGCCATCATGTCTTCGTCGGAAATCAGGTCGACAGGAATGGAAGAAATGGCGGAGGTAATGTTCGGCGTCAGCGATGGAAAGGTGATCAGCCCGACCAGCAGCAAGGCGAGGTGGAAGAGAACTGAAAAAAGAAGGCTGCGCCGGAAATCCATCAGGTCCGCTTATTTTTTTGGCGTTGCCGGTTTTGCGTCTTCCTGCAATGTCACAAGGCCGATTTTCTTGAAGCCCGCGCCGGAGACGAGGCCCATCACTTCCATCATGCGGCCGTAATTCAATTCCTTGTCGCCGCGGATGAAGACGCGTTCCTCGACGCCGTTTTTCGAAATCGCCTGCAGCTTGGTGATGAGATCGTCGAGCGTCACCTGCGTTTCCTGAATATAAATGTCACCGTTCGGTTTGATCGATACTGTTATCGGCTGCGTTTCATCCTGCATCGGCTTCGCAGCCGATTTCGGCAATTCGATCGGCACGCCGACAGTCAGCATCGGCGCTGCGACCATGAAGATAATCAGCAGCACGAGCATGACGTCGATGAACGGCGTCATATTGATGTCGGCAATCGGCAGGGCACGCCTGCGACGGCGGCGGCCTTTTCGTCCCGAGCTTGAGCCGGAGCTGAGCGACATTCCCATGCGTCAGCCCATCCGCTCATCTATCTGGCGCGAAATAATCGCGGAAAATTCGTCGGCGAAGCCTTCCATACGGCCGATTGTTTTTGCCGCATCGGATTGCAATTTATTGTACGCGATGACCGCCGGAATAGCAGCGACAAGGCCGACAGCGGTTGCAAACAGCGCTTCCGCAATGCCGGGTGCGACGACCGCAAGGTTGGTGTTTTTCGAAACCGCGATCGCCTGGAACGATGTCATGATGCCCCACACCGTGCCGAACAGACCGATGAACGGGCCCGACGCACCGATGCTGGCGAGAAACAGCAGGCGGCCTTCAAGCCGTTCCGCCTCGCGCGAGATTGTCACGTCCATAACTTTCTCGATACGATCTTTTAGACCCGCAATGCCGCGCCCGCCTGCTTCCTGCGTGCGCTTCCATTCGCGCATCGCGGCGATAAAGACGGCCGCCATACCGTGATGAGGACGGCCGGACAAGGAACGGTACAATTCTTCCAGACTTTGCCCAGACCAGAAAATGGTTTCGAATTTATCCATCTGCCGTTTCAGTGATGAAAAGAGCACTCCTTTTTCAAGAATGATCGCCCAGCAAATTACCGAAGATCCGAGCAGGCCGAAAATGACCAGTTTCACCACGATATGTGCATTCATGAACAGCGACCAGAACGAAAGGTCTGGGGCGGCGGCAAGGGGGAGCTGGGAAGGATCCATGTTGTTCAAGCCTTAGACTTTGATTTCATA
>JAZKID010000044.1:0-3990 GCA_040385045.1 Pseudomonadota bacterium
ATTCCTTGAAGAGCTTCTGCACCTCGCCATAGGAGAGCAGCTCCGACATGTTGGCTTTCATCACCTCGGTGAGATGTGTTGAAAGCACGGTCGATGCATCGACAACCGTGTAACCCCTGAAGGCCGCTTCGTCGCGGTAAGCGGCATCCACCCATGTGCATGGCAGGCCGAATGTCGGCTCGACGGTGTGCGTGCCGGGCAGATCGATCTGCGCGCCGGCTGGGTTCATGACCATGAACTGGCCGGGAATAATGCGGCCCTTGCCCGCGTCGACTTCCTTGATCTTGATGATGTAATCCTGCGGGCCGAGTTGCATGTTGTCGACAATGCGCACGGCGGGCATGATGAAGCCCATCTCAGATGCGATCTGTTTGCGCAGCGCCTTGATCTGGTCGGTAAGGCGGTCATTGCCGTTTTTACCGTCAATGAGCGAGAGCAGACCGTAGCCGATTTCAACGCGCAGCTCGTCCATTTTCAGCGAAGCGGAGATCGGTTCTTCCTGCGGCGTGTTGTCCACTTTCGCCTGCACGGCGGCGGCTTCATCGACAGCTTCGGATTCCGCTTTTTTCCTTTTGATGATGGTGTAGGCGAGATAACCGGTAACGGCAGACAGCGCAGCGAAGGGAATCATCGGGATGCCGGGCAGCAAACTCATCAGGCCCATCACGGCGGCGGACATGGCAAGTGCGCGCGGATAATTTGAGAACTGTTTGATCAGCGCCTGGTCGGCCGCGCCGCTAACGCCTGCTTTCGACACCAGCAAACCGGCGGCGATGGAAATGATGAGGGCAGGGATCTGCGCGACGAGACCTTCACCGACCGTGAGGATGGTGTAGCTGTGGCCAGCTTCTGCGAAGGTCAAACCCTGTTGTGCAACACCGATGATCAGTCCGCCGATAATGTTGATGAACGTGATCAGCAAACCGGCGATCGCGTCGCCCTTGACGAATTTGCTCGCGCCGTCCATCGCCCCGAAGAAAGACGATTCATCTTCCAGATCCTTGCGGCGGCGGCGCGCTTCTTTTTCGTCGATCAGGCCGGCCGACAAATCGGCGTCGATCGCCATTTGCTTGCCGGGCATGGCGTCTAACGTGAAACGCGCGGCGACTTCGGCGATGCGGCCCGAACCTTTGGTGATGACAACGAAGTTGACGATCACGAGAATGGCGAAAACGATCACGCCGATCACGAAGTTGCCGCCCATCACGAAATTGCCGAACGCTTCAATCACGGCGCCCGCGGCCGATGTGCCGTCATGGCCATGGCTGAGAATGAGACGCGTCGAGGCGATATTGAGCGACAGGCGCATCAGGGTCGCGATCAGCAAGACGGTGGGAAAGGCGGAGAATTCGAGCGGCTCGCGGATGAACAGCGAAGTCATCAAAATCAGCACGGCGGTGGTGATGGAGAAAGCGAGTGCGATGTCGAGCAGCCATGGCGGCAGCGGCAGCAGCAGGACCGCGATGATCGTGAGCACGCCGAAGCCGAGCGCGATATCGCCGCGGCGCAGCGAATTGACGGCACCCATCATCGTAAAGCCGTTCGCGGGCGTCCCCGTCAGGCCTGCAGTCACGTCACTCATTGAAAATTACCTTGAACCATCCGGCCCTTCGCTTGTGCTCAGGGCGTTCTGCGCTCAATTTATGCCATCCAGAACGGCCCGCCGTTCTGGACATTATCCATGCCCAACATCGATAAGATGTTGGGTGGCATAAATTGACAGCTGACGCTGTCGCGCCTCACCCTCTAGGCAAATCTTGCCTAGGGCATGGTTAACAAGGGGTTAAAAGCGCAGTATCAGAATATCTAAAGAATGATTATCAGGGCAAATCTACTATATTTAGACAGATTGCATGAGTCTCCTTGCGCCTGCCTGCTATTAATTTTTTTCAAACCACTGCGCCATAATAGAATTAAGACCCGGATAGGTTGAATCATTTAAATTATATTCGAGCAGAAATTTTTGCATTTGTTCTAGCTTGCTTAAATCTGATCCATTCAGTGTAATGTGCAAATCTGCAGCATCTTTGAGCTCTTGCAGGTTCTTAAAGCGCGTTTGATTGCTGAGAGCAATTTCGAGCTTTTCGACATCCTGATCGTAAACAACTGAGTCTACCGTCACATCTTCTTTTGAAGTATTCAGGTCGACAGGATCTTCATAATCTCTGTCGCGGTAAAGTTCATATAGATATTCTTTTGTTTCTGTGTCGCTAGCCATGCCGTCATTTTCTCTTTTTATATTGCTGCGGTCTGCGCCCTCGAAGATACCGCCCGCTTGATAGTCATCTATCGTGAAATATTTATTGTATTTTTCTTTGTTGAAAGAGTTGCCGCCATTGCTTTCGATGCTATCGTTGACGTAATTACTGATTATTCTTCTTTTTTCTTTATTTGAATAGTTTTCACTGTCGAGAGCCATCTGTTCTAAAATGAGCTTGGATCATAATTTCTATTTACCCAAGTTTGCAGAAAGCTGTTTAACCACGGAAAGGTGTAATTATTAATTCCCCTCTTCTCGAGGCGGCTCAGCATATTTCTAAAGACCTCTTCTTTTGAAAGGCCTCCGAGCATGCGGCCTTTAGCGAGTTCAGATTTATTTTTAAGACCATCAAGGCTGCCATATTCCGAATCGACAAGAGACTCGTCTAAAAGTTTGGCTAGCCCCTTTTCTTCCTCACTGGGCTCGGTTTTATCGACAGATTCTTCGCGGCGGGCAGGATTTAGATTTTCTTGGTTCACTGCTGCCGTATTGTTGCTGTCTATCGTGATGTTTTGAGGTTCGGTGTTATAAACTTCGACAAGATAATTTTTCGCTTCTTCACAACTGACCTGATCATCAGATGTACCAGCATCGTTGCTTCGATCTGCTGCGCCAAACAAGTAGCCTGTGGCCCATTCTTTGCCTGAAGCATCTTTCAATCTGAAGCAAGTGTCATATTCTTTGCGGCTCAGGAACCGGTTACCGGTGCTGTCAAAAATACTGTCGACGTAAGCATTGATGATGCGCCTTCTTTCAGCAGGCGTATAAGCTTGAAGGTTGAAAGCCATTTTTCTGAATTCTTCTTTGGCCTCGTTCACCGCCACCGCATCTTTAGATGCAGGATCTGTATTCGAGGTATTGGCTTGCTGCCGCGCGATGTTCATGAACGGACTATTCTGCGGAACGCCGGACTGCGAAGATAGAGGCATGCCGGATTGAATTTCTACAACCATGATTAAGTAAGCCCACGAAGAAAAAACTACAATAAGTATACGTACTGAAAATATTATAACAAGAAATAGAAGTTGTTTACTTTAAGCGCGTGTTATCGAACAGAGTATAAATCTTCTAAACAGAATCTTTCGACTTTTAAGTTTTATGGAATTTCAGGCAGCTGTGCCGCGGTTCTGGCCTGCTTCGGGAATATCCAGCCCGTTCGCAGCATATTCGTTGAGCTTGTTTCTAAGTGTGCGAATGGAAATGCCGAGAATGTTCGCTGCATGCGTACGGTTGCCGAGGCAATGATCGAGCGTGTCTAGAATGAGTTCACGCTCCACATCCGCAACCGTCTTGCCGACAAGCGAACGCGTGACGGCTTCCGCCATCGCGGCGGCTGTTTCGGCGGGGCCTTTCGGTGTCAGGTTGGCAGCGAGCGTTGTGCCTTCTGGCGAGAGGATGGCATTGGAATCGATTTCGTTTCCTGAAGAGAGAAGCACGGCGCGGTGCATGGTATTTTCAAGCTCGCGGACATTGCCGGGCCAGGATGCCGCAAGTAGGGCGCCGCGCGCGCTGGCCGAAAGAGGCAATTGCGGAACGGCATTCTGCGCGGCATATTTTTTGATGAAATGTTCAGCCAGCGCGACGATATCGCTCGGCCTTTCGCGCAAGGGCGGAATTCTCAAATTCATGACGTTGAGGCGATAAAGCAGATCTTCCCTGAACGTGCCTTTTTTCACTTCCTCGGCGAGATTGCGGTTCGATGTCGCGAGAATGCGGATATTGACCGGCAC
>JAZKID010000044.1:4000-7795 GCA_040385045.1 Pseudomonadota bacterium
CGATCACGCGCTCCTGCAAGGCGCGCAGCAGTTTCGATTGCAGACGCACATCCATTTCGGAAATCTCATCCAGCAGCAGCGTACCGCCATCGGCTTCTTCGAATTTGCCGATGCGTCGCGCCACGGCGCCGGTGAAAGCGCCCTTCTCGTGGCCGAACAGTTCGGATTCCAACAAGGCTTCCGGAACGGCGGCGCAGTTGACGGCGATGAAAGGCTTCGAAGCGCGCTGCGATCTTTGATGCAGAAAACGTGCGAGCACTTCCTTACCCGTTCCGCTTTCGCCGGTGATGAGAATGGACGCATCCGAACCCGCCACCTGTTCGGCAAGGCGGACGACGCGCATCATCGCCTCGTCCTTGGCGATAAAATCGAGGCTGTCGCGCGCAACGGCGGCAAGAACGGCCGCGATCATTTCAGGATCCGGCGGCAGCGGTATATATTCTTTCGCGCCGGCTTCAATCGCCGCAACGGCAGCTTTTGCATCCGGCTCGACGCCGCAGGCGACGACCGGCACGCAGATTTTTTCTGCACTCAGCTGCTTGATGAAGGCTGCGATCGGCAACACGACATCGAACATGACGAGGTCGGCGCCGCGTCCGCCACGCAGATAGTTCAATGCCGTTTCGACGGTTTCGGCATGCGTCACCTGCGCGCCTGTTTTATGGGCGATGCGGGTTGCTTCTCCAAGCTGGCCCTTCAGCGTACCGACGATCATCAAACGCATGTGTCAAATTCCTTTATTGAATTAGTCTTTATCAGCCTTGATGATTTCTGTCATGGTCACGCCTAGCTTGTTTTCCACAAGCACAACCTCGCCGCGAGCGACAAGGCGGTTGTTGACATAAATATCGATCGCTTCGCCGACCTTGCGGTCGAGTTCCAGAACCGAGCCGACGCCGAGTTTCAAAAGCTTGCCGACTTCCATGCGCGAACGGCCGAGAATGGCGGAAACGTTGACCGGCACGTCGAAAACGGCTTCAAGTTCCCCGGCGCTGCGGTTCCTGCGGGCTCTTTTGCAGATCGGGCAGGGAAAGATCGTTCGGTGTGTCAGCCATTTTCGGTCTCCGTCGGTACAGAGTTGATGTTCATCTTGTCGCTCATATAACGTGTCACCGCATCGGTGATCTGTTTTTCAATCTCGGTGCGGTTGCGCTCGAAGCCACCGTCGGCCCATTCGATCTTGCAATCGCTGATATTTTTATCAGGATCCCCGAGAACGATCAGGCGGCCTTCCAGCCCGCGCTCGAAACTCAATGTTTTCAACTGCGCTTCCACGCCTTCGACGATGTCGGGGTGAACGCGGAAAACAACATGCGGGCTTTTACGCAGACTGTCGATACACGATGACGCAAATTCGCGGATCGCTTCCGCAGGTTCGCGGTCGAGAATGTGGCCCGCCAGCGTCCGCGCCGTCAGCAGGCAAAGCTGGATTGCTTCCTGCTTCAGTTCATTGCGTTCGCGGTCAAGCACAGCCAGCATGCTTTGCACGCTGTTGGCAAGAAGTATGAGCGTTTGGTTCAATTGCGTATTGGCGTCTTTTTTTCCGGCTTCATAACCGCGCGCTTCCGCTTTCGGCATTTCGGTGCGCAGAGTGTTGATTTCCTGCTCCATACCTTTGGCGCTGTTCGGGCTCGTTGTGTTGAATTCCTGCCCGAATGTAAATTTTGCGGGATTATTCATCAGTAAACCAGCTCATCGTCGCCGCCGCGCGATTTCGAGATGATGATCTCGCCGCGCGCCGCCATGTCTTTGGCAATATTGACCATGGTCGACTGTGCTTCGTCGACATCTTTCAGGCGGACGGGGCCTAATGACGCCATATCGTCCTTCATGTTCGCTGCCGCGCGCGATGACATGTTGGCAAAGAAGAAATCGCGGATCGCTTCCGGCGCGCCTTTCAGGGCAATGGCCAGCTTGTCTTTTTCGACGGAGCGCAAAAGCGTCTGGATGCTGCCGCTGTCAAGCTTGGCCAGATCCTCGAAGGTGAACATCAGCGATTTAATTCTCTCGGCCGCATCGCGGTTCCGCTCTTCCAGCGCCGTCATGAAGCGCGATTCCGTCTGACGGTCGAAGCCGATGAAGATTTCCGCCATCTGCTCATGCGCGTCGCGGCGCGCCGTCTGCGCAAGGTTCGACATGAACTCGGTGCGCAGCGTCTGTTCGACGCGCTCGAGAATTTCTTTCTGCACCGATTCCATGCGCAGCATCCGCGCGACGACTTCCATCGCGAAATCTTCTGGCAGGATGGCAAGAACGCGCGCCGCATGGTCAGGGCGGATTTTTGACAAGACGACGGCAACAGTCTGCGGATATTCGTTCTTGAGATAATTGGCGAGAACGTCTTCCTGCACGTTGGAAAGTTTTTCCCACATGTTGCGGCCGGCCGGGCCGCGGATTTCCGACATGATGGTGCCGACGCGGTCTTGCGGCAGGAACCGTGTCAGCAGGCGTTCGGTTGAATCGTAGTTGCCCATCACCGCGCCGCTATCGCCCATGCGCGACAGGAAGCCGACCAGCGTTTCTTCCATGGCATGACCGTCGACGGAGCCAAGGCGCGCCATCGCCATGGAAATTTCCTTGATTTCGTCCTCGCTGAATTCTTCCCACACCGAAGCACCGAATTCAGGGCCGAGTGCGAGCAGCAGAAGGGCTGCGCGTTCGACGCCTTCCAGCTGTTTGCGTTGCATGTTGGCTGCGGCGTTCATGATCAGGCCGCTCTTTCATTGACCCAGGTGCGGATCACGGCGGCCGCTTCCTTGGGATTGTGCTTGACGAGTTCGCCGACGCGCTCGACGCTGTTTTTGTGAATGCTGCCTGCCGCCATCGCGGATTCAAGCGCATGGCTTGTCACGTTGGTGTTGATGCTGACGCCCAGTGGCGTATTTCCCTGTTGCTGTTGCTGCGCCATACCGCCGCCTGCCGCATTTTGTGCCGCCATCATCTGCGGTGAAGCACCGGGCTGCGCAGCGATCATGCCGCCGCCGTCCTGCATTTGCATCTGCATCTGTCCCTGCATTTGCGGCTGGCCGCCGAATGCAGCAGCGCTACCCGCAGCTGGTGCCAGCACCGAGCGGATCAGCGGCCTGACGCCGAACAGCAGCATCAGCAGGCCGAGAATAAAGATGATCGTCATTTCCGCGATACGGAAATAATCGTCCATGGTGAAGCTGCCGAGGAAGCCTGCGTCCTGCGGCGTTTCTTCGACACCCTGCGGCGTGTCGGCAAACTGCAGGTTGACAATCTCGACCTTGTCGCCGCGTTTTTCATCATAGCCAATGGCCGAGCGCACGAGGCTGCCGATGCGGTCAAGTTCTTCCTGCCCGCGCGGCAAATATTTCATCTCCGTGCCTTCTTTTTTGTAGGTGCCGTCAACCAGTACGGCGACGGAAATGCGTTTCACGCGGCCGGCTTCGAGAACTTCCGTGCGCGATGTGCGCGAAATTTCATAATTGATCGTCTCATCCGTTTTCTCGGACGATTCTTGCGCCTGATCGCCGCCCTGTGCGCCGGCTTCCTGCCCCGGCACGGCATTGCCGACCGTTACCTGGCCGTTGCCGCCAGCCTTGCCGGATTTGTTTTTCTCTTCCTTCGTCTGCGTTGATCGGACGACGCGGCTTTCGGGATCGAACAAATCCTGCGTCTGCGTCACGCGGTTCCAGTCAAGCTCGGCGGTTACCTGCACCTTGGCGCGGCCGGGGCCAACAATGCGCGTCAGTGTTTCTTCGATCTGCTGTTTCAGGCGCGCTTCCTGTCCCTGCGCTTTTTCGGCGAAGGCTGTCGCGGAAACGGCTTCTT
>JAZKID010000045.1:0-10252 GCA_040385045.1 Pseudomonadota bacterium
GTTCGAGTATATTGTCGTTGGTGTAGCCGATTTTTTTCTTTTGTGCGGGTGCGGATTTCGAGAATATCGTCGTAGCGCGCAGGCTTGATGAAATCGAATATCATGCGCCGCACGGCGAAAAAACTGGGCTCGCCATTTTCGCTCCAGTCTTTCTGGCTGATGCCGGAAAGGCGCACGAAATCCGAACGGCCGCGTTCGCAGAAACGGACATAAGCCCCATGAAAAACAAGGCCGGTGAAATCGGTGTCCTCGTGATAAACACGGATATTGAGAACATGCGTGCCATTCTCATTCATATGCCCCGCTATCATCCGGCTCACCCGGCGAAAGTTGATACGAGGATATTCAGAGCGGTGGCTATGCCGGTAAAAATAAAGCCAATAAGGATTGCATATATTTTTCTCAGTTTTAGCCTTCTCATCATGAGATAGATCAGCGCGATCATGAGGATCCCTGTGAATATAAAACCGTAGTAGAGAGTATGATGAACTCTTTCCGGGCCTGCATCGAGATGCAGGATATCAATCGACAGATCGATAAGAGTGTAGATGGAGTAGAATAAGGGCACAGCTAAGGTTGTGACGAGTAAAAGCGCGCCTCCATAAAGCGCAAGCTTGCGAACAAATGAGCGGCTTTGTTCATTCATCTTCAAACAGCGGCGTTTGCACTACATTTTTGGGTGCCTGCAGCCCGAGATGTTTGAATACCTGCGGTGTCAGCATGCGTCCGCGCGGGGTCCGCTGTAAAAAACCGAGCTGAAGCAAATAAGGCTCGACGATATCTTCGAGCGCATCGCGCGGTTCTGATAAAGCAGCCGCGATCGTTTCAATGCCGACAGGTCCGCCATTATAATTCAGTGCGATTGCTTTTAGATAGCGCTGGTCCAGCGTGTCGAGGCCAAGCGGATCCACATCGAGCGCACGCAGCGCAACGTCGGCAAGTTTCGCGTCGATCGCTTTGGCGCCTTTCACCAGCGCGAAATCGCGAACGCGGCGCAGCAGCCGCCCGGCAATACGAGGTGTACCGCGCGCACGGCGTGCAATTTCGACAGCGCCGTCATCTGTAATCGCAGCATTCAGAACCTGCGCCGCACGATGGACAATATGCTCGAGTTCTTTCTGCTCATAAAAATTGAGACGCACGGGAATGCCGAAACGATCGCGCAATGGCGTCGTCAGAAGGCCCGCGCGCGTCGTCGCGCCGACCAGCGTAAATTTCGGCAGATCGATTTTGACCGAGCGCGCGGCCGGCCCTTCGCCGATCATCAGGTCGAGCTGAAAATCCTCCATCGCCGGATAAAGAATTTCTTCAACAGCAGGCGAAAGGCGATGAATTTCGTCGATGAACAGCACATCGCGCTCTTCGAGATTGGTGAGCTGTGCGGCAAGGTCACCCGCTTTCGCGATCACCGGACCCGAGGTGGAACGAAAATTGACACCAAGTTCGCGTGCGACGATCTGCGCCAGCGTAGTTTTACCAAGACCCGGCGGGCCTGCAAACAGGACATGGTCCAATGCCTCACCACGCTTCTTGGCGGCAGAAATAAAGACTTCCAGATTTTCGCGGGCCTGCTGCTGGCCGACAAATTCGCCGAGACGTTGCGGGCGGATCGAGGCATCGAGCGCCTCTTCCGTATCCGGCACCGCATTTAAAATCGTGCGCGTCATCGCTGCGCCAGTTCTTTCAACGCACCGCGGATAAGTCCAGCCGCATCATTCGCCGCACCTTGTTGCATTAATTTGGCGGCCACCTCGCTCGCCTGCATCGGCGCATAGCCGAGGTTGACGAGTGCGGAGACCGCGTCGCGCAGCGCGGCATTTTCGAAATCGATAATATCTGAGCCCGGCTTGCCAAAATCAGCCAGATCGACGGGCGACTTGCCTTTCAGTTCCTGCACGATGCGCGCGGCAAGCTTCGGGCCGACGCCGGACGCACGCCCGACCGATGTCTTGTCCTGCGCGGCGATCGCGCGTTCAAGTTCGGCTGGGCGCAACGTGGAGAGAATGGCCAGCGCGACTTTCGCGCCGACCCCCTGCACGGTCGTCAGCAGGCGAAACCATGCGCGCTCGTTCACGCTTGCAAAACCGTAGAGCTTGATGAAATCCTCGCGAACGATGGTTTCAATCCACAGCACGGCGGTGTCGCCTTTGGGGGGCAAAGTGGCCAGCGTGCGCTCCGCGCAAAACACATCATAGCCGACACCACCGACATCAAGCGTCAGCCTGTCACCGTCCTTTTCATCGATGATACCTTTGAGTTTTCCTATCATCGGTAAAGTTTACGCTTTGTTCGCCGCTTCGTCACGCCTGCAATCGTGAAATCCAGCTTTATTTCAAAACACGTTTCGCGTGCATTGCGCTTTGGCGATGATGCGCGTGACAGATGGCAATCGCCAGCGCATCGGCCGCATCTTCAGAATCAACCTGCGCTTTCGGGAGCAGCACGCCGATCATGTGGCCGATCTGTTTCTTGTCGGCATGACCCGCACCGGTAACCGTTTTTTTGACAACGTTGGCCGAATATTCGGCAACGGCGAGACCGTGAAGTGCGGGTGTCAGCATGGCGATGCCGCGCGCCTGCCCCAGTTTCAGCGCAGAGGCTGCATTGGTGTTCATGAATGTTTCTTCGACCGCCGCTTCCTGCGGTGCATGGCCTTGAATGACACTTGCCAGACCATCATGCAGAAGGCGCAGGCGCTCGGCGAGGTCGAGCTTCTCGTCCGGCTTTATTACGCCGCAGGCAATATAGGAAAGCTTGTTGCCGTCCTGCCCGATCACGCCCCAGCCTGTGCGCCGCAACCCCGGATCGAGACCAAGGATGCGCAACAGGGCCATTATCCGAAGCGCGCCATTTCGGCATCGCTGATTTCGAAATTGGCATAAACGTGCTGCACATCATCATGCTCGTCGAGAACCTGAATAAGATCGACAAGATTTTCGGCCGCTTCGCCATCGATCGGCACGGTGTTCTGCGGCTTCCAGACCAGCGCGGCTTTTTTCGGCTCTCCAAATTTTTCTTCGAGTTTTTTTGCAACTTCAGCCAGATCACCCAGAGCACAAATCACCACATGGCCGTCTTCGTCAAAGGTGACATCTTCCGCACCTGCATCGATGGCGCATTCAAGCATAGCGTCCGCACTTGCTTTATCGGCCGCGTACTGAATTTCGCCGACATGATCGAACGTAAACGCAACAGAATTCGTTTCGCCGAGGTGGCCGCCATGCTTGGTAAATGTCGAACGCACGTCGGAGGCGGTGCGGTTGCGGTTGTCGGTCAGCGCTTCGACGATGACGGCAACGCCGCCCGGGCCGTAGCCTTCGTAGCGAACCTGTTCATAATTTTCGCCTTCGCCGGACGATGCTTTCTTGATCGCGCGTTCGATATTGTCTTTCGGCACGTTTTCCGCGCGCGCAGCAAGGATGGCAGCGCGCAGGCGCGGGTTCATCGCGGGATCCGGCGCGCCCAGTTTTGCGGCAACCGTGATTTCACGCGCCAGTTTTCCAAACATCTTCGAGCGCACAGCGTCCTGACGCCCCTTGCGGTGCATGATGTTCTTGAATTTTGAATGACCTGCCATCGTTCAAATCCTGCTTTAGATCCACGGCGGAATGATTTTTTCTAAGATACCGCCAAAACGCACGGGGTAAATCGCTTTTGCAAGGCCGGTGTCTTCGCGAATTTCGACGGCCACACCTGTCAAAGTTGCTGGGCCTTCCGCCGCTTCGAAACGGCCTGACGTAATCTTGTGCTTGAAGCGGTACATCGGCTCGGCCTTGTCCATGCCGATAATGCTGTCGTAATCGCCGCACATGCCGACATCCGTCACGTAAGCCGTGCCTTCTGGCAGAATGCGGTGGTCCGCCGTCGGCACATGTGTATGCGTGCCGACGAACAGGCTGACGCGCCCGTCGCAATAATTCGCCGCTGCCTGTTTTTCGGATGAGGCTTCGGCATGGAAATCAACAACGACAGCGTCGGTTGCATTTTTCAATTCGAGACCCGGCAGTACACGCTCCAGCGATGCGAACGGATCGTCGAGCGGGTCCATAAAGACACGGCCCATGACGTTGACGACGCCGATGCGTGCCCCATTTCGCGTGCGGACAATGACCGAACCGCGCCCCGGCGTACCGGAAGGATAATTGACCGGACGGATCATGCGCTGCTGGCGGTCGATGAACACCAAGGCTTCGCGCTGGTCGAAAGAATGATTGCCAAGCGTGATCGCGTCGACACCGGCATCGATAAAATCCTGCGCGATAGATTCGGTAATGCCGAACCCGCCTGCGGCATTTTCGCCGTTGCAGATCACGGCATCGAGCCGCCATGCCGCGATGATACCGGGCAAATAGGCCGTCACCGCCTCACGCCCGGCGCGGCCGACGACATCTCCGAGAAATAATAAACGCATGGCGTTGTCATAAAGGGAGCCGCGTACAACTTACAAGTGCTTAAAAGGTCGCGGTGCCTTTTTCTGTTATGACGGCATCCAGCTTTTCATCATGCGGCTCAAACGGCAGATGTTCCGCTTGCTGGAAAGCATAGCCGAAACCGACAGCCTGCACGAAAGGGTCTTTGGCGCGAAGCTGTTTCAGCGTGCGGTCATAATAGCCGCCGCCAGTGCCAAGCCGCGTGCCGCTCGGGTCGAATGCGACCAGCGGCAAAAGCAGGATGGACGGCGTGACAAAGGCGGATTTCTGCGAAGGTTCGTCGATACCGTAACGGCCTTTGTGAAGAGCGTCGCCTGGTTCCCACGCGCGAAACTGCAAGGGCGTGTCCGGCTCGATGATGACGGGCAAACATAGCGCGATGTGGCGCTGATGGAGATGTTCAGCGAGAATAAGCGGCGAAAGCTCGTTGCGTACCGGCCAATAGAGCGCGACGACATCGCGTGTATTTTCCAGCAGGGCCAAAGCAAGCTGCGCCGCGTCTTCCGCAGCACGCAGGCGCACTTCCGGCTGAAGCGCGCTTCGTTGCGCCTGCATGGCAAGGCGCAAGGTGTTTTTTGTTTCGATACTCGACATTTTTTATGTGGCGGGCCGGAACTGCCGTTGGATGCGTGATCCCGGGCACCTACTAAGTAGGTGGGCGCCGTATACCCCGGCCCACGGGCCAGGACAGGGACAGCTCCCTAAAGGATCGTATGGGCCCGAGGAAAAATGATCCTGACGCACAGCCCAGCACCGCCTGAATGAACCTAGTAACACAGAAGTGCTAAATCAATGCTCCAGCATTGAACGGAAGAAATAAATCCTTTAAACTCATCATATTACCTAAAACTCTATTTAAGAGCGCCTGAATTAAAATGACCAGAATTGAGAAAGCCCCATCTGTTCTTGCCCGGATCCCGGCCTTTCATCTTAAGGCGGCTTCCACCCGTAGCAAAGATCAGCAGGATTTAAGAGAGCTCTGGAAAAACAAATTCGCAATCATTGTCGATCCTGTACGTTACCAGTTCACGGCAAGAATCGATTCCGGCGAGATACAAAAAATGCCGCAGAATATCGATCTTGCCCTGCGCTTTCTAGATTGCGGCGGTCAAAGATATCTTGCCTGGGATATAAAGGCCGATTTTGGCGAGGTTGAAGGGTTTTTCAAAATCCACCCGGACGGCAGGCTTGAACGTAAAAAGTCAGTGCCGGAATCTGCAAACAAGACCTATTCCGATCCTATCAATGTAAGCTTTGATTCATTTTCATGGGGCGAGGAAACGAAGATACCTGCTTCCTTACCAACCGTGCCAAAAAAAGCACCGCCGCAGCGTCCGAAAAACGAGCAGCGCCAATTTGTAGTCATCTAATTCTTGAATAAGGAAACCTGAAGTTTTGTCTTGGATCTTTGTTCGAATTTCAAATGCCGTTTACAATGCGAAAATTATAGCACTATGAAATGTCGTCGAGTGCTTTTGATTTTTCGTTCACATATTGCTGAATCATCAGGGATGTTCCTGAAAGTGACATCACAATGCCGGTCGCATAAGATGCAGTTCCGGCGGCGACTTTGCCGACAAAGTTACCTATTCCACCTATGATACTTCCTGTCGCATATAAAGTTCCGACGATAGCGCCTGTGCCTGCCGCTGCGGCACCGACCCGCGCATAAGAAGGCTCGAGATTAATTTGCGGACTAGATGTTGATGGCGGAATGCTGGCCTTCAAGCGCTGCTCAACCGGAAATATGCGAAGGCCTCTTCCTGAAATAATCTTGTCGACCGTTTGATCAAGTTGAGGCACCAGATCAGCGTTGATCTTGATGCTGCGCGAAGAAGGGATGCCTTGCGGAAAAAGTTTTTTGATTGTTGGATCCATTTGTGGAACAAGACCTCTTAGTCCCTCCTTTGCAGGCGCAAATTGAAACTGGGGATTGCCTTCTTCAAGAAACTTTCTTTTCCTTTCTTGAAAATCGGGATCATTACGCAGTCTTTCACGTATTTTTTCACGTTCTGAATTTTCCTGAGCTCTTTTTTCCTCAAGCTGGATTCTTTCTTGAACTCTCATCTGTTTTTTAAGTTGAGAATAATGCCTTGCACGTTGCTGTTTTGACGTTCTTGGTCGACGCGCTTCATTTTGTTCACGAATAGATTTAGCGCGATCTTTGCGATCATCTTGTGATGCTAGTTTTTGAGTTTCCTGCTCCTGCGCGGTCTTGAAACGTTCACGAACAATCGCTTCGTTCTTATTCGCCTTCAGGCTGGCTTTTGGAACAGGTTTCGAAGATATGCGTGGCGGACCCATAAGAATAACTTCTCAAATATATCAGGCAGACTTATGGGTTTAAAATAACATGACCTTTTGATGACAGGCAAAAGAAATTTGAAAGATATGAAATACTTAAATCAAATGGTATTGACGTAGGGTCAGGCGGGGCCTGCACCCAAACTTGCCGTCAGCCGCTCGATACGCTCGGCGGCAGCGGTCAGAACCTCGGTGATAATTTCTTCCGCTTCGGAAAATTTGCCGTCGGCATCGCCCATCCGTTTTCGCATGGTCTGCAGTTCGGATTCAACCTTGCCTTGTCCCCGCTTTATTTCTTCCAGTTCGTCCGTCACCATCAATGCTGCCATCACGGTGAGGCGGTTGTCGCCGATCTCGCCGAAATTGCCCTTGATGGCGTTGACCTTGTCGTCGAGCTTGGCAGCCAGTGTGCGCAGATGGTCTTCCTGCCCGTCCTCGCAGGCGAGACGGTAATCGCGGCCATTGATGATCACTTCTACGGTACTCATCAGGCCGCCTCCGCTTCCGCGATTAATCCATCCACCGTGGCAATCGCCGTATCGAGGCGCTGCGTCAGGTCGGCCTTGAAATCCCACGCCGTTTTCGTTTTTGCGACCGCCTCGTCGAGGCGGCGGGCCAGCTGCGCGCGGTCCAGCGCCATCAGGTGCAGGTCTTCTTCCAGTTGCGTCAGACTGTCTTCAGTCACCTTGCGGCGCTCCAGCGCTGCGTTGAGGTTTTCAAGCGCAGCGTTAAAACGTGTGACGGCATCTTCCATGGTCGACCGGGTCAAGCTTCTTCCTCGCTCTCCACACCATCAAAGCCAAACGCGCCGAAAAGCGCAAGCTTCAATTGACTCATGAGGCTTCAGTGCTATGACACGGCATGCCCACCTCAGCCGCCCTCAAAACCGAAGCTATGTCCCTCACATCACCTGAAAAAGCCGCGTTGAAAGACATGGCCAACGCCGTCCGCGCGCTGGCCATCGATGCTGTGGAAAAGGCCAAAAGCGGCCATCCCGGCTTGCCGATGGGCGCCGCCGATATCGCGACTGTGCTGTTCACACGCTTTTTGAAATTCGACGCCTCGGCGCCCGACTGGGCCGACCGCGACCGTTTTATACTCTCAGCCGGCCATGGCTCGATGCTGCTTTATGCCCTGCTTTATCTCAGCGGCTATGACAGCGTCAGCATCGACGACATTAAAAACTTCCGCCAGCTTGGTTTCAAAACACCGGGCCATCCAGAAAATTTCGTCACCAAAGGGATCGAGACGACGACCGGCCCGCTCGGCCAGGGCCTTGCCAATTCCATCGGCTTCGCGATTGCCGAGCGCCACCTGAACGCGAAATTCGGCGACGATCTCGTCGATCATTTCACATATGTGCTCGCCTCCGACGGCGACCTGATGGAAGGCATTTCACAGGAATCAATCACGCTTGCAGGCCATCTGAAGCTCAACAGACTGATCGTGCTGTTCGATGATAACCACATCACCATCGATGGCGCGCTGTCGCTATCCGATTCAACCGACCAGGTGAAACGTTTCGAAGCAGCCGGATGGAATGCCGTGCGCATCGACGGTCATGATGTCGAAGCCATCGCCAGCGCGATCGAAGCGGCGCAGTCATCCGACAAGCCATCGCTGATCGCCTGCCGCACCAAAATCGGTTTTGGTTCGCCGAAAAAAGAAGGCACATCAAAAGCGCATGGCGAACCGCTCGGTGAAGAAGAACTGAAAGCTGCGAAGGCCAGTTATGGCTGGACAGCCGCGCCGTTCGAAGTTCCGGCTGATATCCTGAAAAGCTGGCGCAATGCCGGTTCACGTTGCAAAACGGAACGCGAAGCGTGGGAAAAACATGCCAAGGCGAAACCCGCTTTCAACGATTTCCTGAACATCGATTTAAGCACGCTCGGCGCCGAGCTGATCAAGTTGAAACAGACTGTTGCCGCCGAAGGCAAGGAACTCGCGACGCGCAAATCTTCCGAGCTCGCACTTGAAACCATCAACGCAATTGTGCCGCAAACGATCGGCGGTTCGGCGGATTTGTCCGGTTCCAACAATACCAAAACGAAAACGCAGGACGCGCTGACGGCCGAAAATTACGGCGGCCGCTATATTTATTACGGCATCCGCGAACACGGCATGGCGGCGGCGATGAACGGCATGGCGCTGCATGGCGGGACAATTCCATACGGCGGCACCTTCCTCACCTTCGCGGATTATTGCCGCCCGAGCATCCGCCTCGCGGCGCTGATGGGTGTGCGCAGTATTTTTGTGATGACGCATGATTCAATCGGTCTTGGTGAAGACGGACCGACGCATCAGCCGGTCGAGCATGTGGCGTCTTTGCGTGCGATGCCAAACCTTCTCGTCTTCCGTCCGGCCGATACGGTGGAAACGATCGAGGCATGGGAATGCGCACTGCAGAATGATGAGCGCCCCAGCCTTCTGGCGCTGACGCGCCAGAACCTGCCGCAACTGCGCAAAGAAAATCTCGAGCAGAACCTCACCGCACGCGGCGCTTATATTTTAAGTGAAACGCCGGATGCGGATGTGACGCTGTTCGCAACGGGCTCCGAACTCTCACTCGCCGTTCAGGCGAAAGATGAACTCGCAAAACAAAATGTCAAAGCGCGCGTTGTGTCGGTTCCCTGCTTCGAACTGTTTGAAGAACAGGATGAAGCTTATAAAGCTAAAGTACTCGGCACGTCGAAGGTGAAAATCGCCATCGAAGCGGGCGTCCGTCAGGGCTGGGATCGTTTTATCGGCAGTGACGGCCTTTTCGTCGGCATGAACGGGTTCGGCGCTTCGGCACCGGCCAAGGTCCTGTTCGAACATTTCGGCATCACGGCGAAGGCCGTGGTGGACGCTGCGCTCAATAAATTGCGCGCATCATAAATTTGCCGCGCTTTGGCGCGACATGATTTTAAACATTTTAAGGAGACTGACATGACTGTTCGCGTTGCCATCAATGGTTTCGGGCGTATCGGCCGCAATATTCTGCGTGCCATTATCGAAAGCGGCCGCACCGATATCGAAGTGGTGGCGATCAACGATCTGGGGCCTGTCGAAACCAACGCCCACCTGCTGCGCTTCGACAGCGTGCACGGCCGCTTTCCGCATGACGTAAAAGTGTCCGGCGATACCATCGATGTCGGCCGCGGCCCTATTAAAGTCACTGCGATCAAGGACCCGTCTACGCTGCCGCACAAAGACATGGGCATCGACATCGCCATGGAATGCACCGGCATTTTCACGGCGAAAGATAAAGCAAGTGCACATCTCACCGCCGGTGCAAAACGCGTGTTGATTTCTGCCCCCGGCGAAAATGCCGACCTCACCGTCGTTTATGGCGTCAACCACGACAAGCTGACCAAAGACCACATCGTCGTCTCCAACGCGTCCTGCACCACCAATGCGCTGGCACCTGTTGCCAAAATTTTGCACGAGAGCTTCGGCATCGTGCACGGCTTCATGACGACGATTCATGCTTACACCGGCGACCAGCCGACGCTCGACACCATGCGCAAAGACCTTTA
>JAZKID010000046.1:0-12894 GCA_040385045.1 Pseudomonadota bacterium
GGAATGCCGGTACCAAAAACCGGTGCCTTACCGCTTGGCGACGCCCCAACTGACCAAAGGTGTAGCGTCGCAAAGCCAGTTCGACAAGGGCTTCGCGCGCATATCCCTATTTGGCTTGATGTCGGGAATGAGAAGCTTTATATCGGCTTTTTATTGCTATCCAGAGTACGGCTCAGCACGCGTAAGGCTTTTTAGCCGCACGATATAAACCGCCAGGCTGAGCTGGCATTGAAATGAAGAACTATTCGGAGTGTGGCTCAGCCTGGTAGAGCACCTCGTTCGGGACGAGGGGGTCGTAGGTTCAAATCCTATCACTCCGACCATCAATTCAAGGCTTGTTTGATTTCATGAATTCAGGAAAGCTTCCTGATAATATTTCAGATAAAAAATTTACACGTCCACCAGTCCCAGATACACCGCCTTCACCACCGCATGGGTTTTGGTGCTGGCGTCCAGCTTGTTCATCGCATGGCGCATGTGCGTTTCCACCGTGTCGTATCCGATTGTTAAAATATCCGCCGTTTCCTGAACGGTCTTGCCGCGTCCTGCCCAGGCCAGCACATCTTTTTCGCGGTTGGTAAGGGTTACTTCAATCGACGCGTCACCGCTCTGCTTTGCAAAGACGGGCTTCAGCTTCCGGTTGACGGCTTCAAGATCGATCACCTTCTGCGCCCAGTAAAGAACGACCATATGCAGTTCATAACGCTTGAACGTGAACAGCTTGCGCAACGCCGCGGCCTTGTTCTTCCAGAAGAACGTGCAGTTGCTGGAATAGCGGCGGCCCAGACGGTCGTTGTAATGAAACGGAATGGTAACGCCGTCGAGAATGCCGAAATCCCACGCCGTCGTCATGGTTTTGTAAGCGCCGGATTTTTTCGGCAAGACAAGCGGCAGGCTTGACCAGTTGAACGGCAGATTGCTGCGCCGCGTCAGCGCGAGAATGGGATCGCAGGCCGTGAAACCTTCATCAAGATAGGTTTCGACAAAAGCCTGATCATGCGTGCCGATGAAAAAGGGATTTACGTCTCCCGCACGCGACGTATCCGTAAAACCACAGCATGAAAAGCCGTAAGACTCGGCTATGCTTTGCAGGGTCTGCAGCAATACATCGGTGGTATCAGCCGCTTCGATCGCGGTGAAAGCGTCTTCAAGGATCATCAAAAAACACTAATTAAATCAAATGCAATTTTTACATCACGGAATTCCGTGATGTTATCCGACGGAGTTTTCTGAAAGGTAGACCGGGTCTAGAAAAGTTGAATCAAAGCCTCGCCATGTCTGATTATACAGCTCTTTCAGCGCATTTTTTCTTTGAAGAGTCCGATGCCGCTCTTGCCGGGAAAGCGTTTCGTTTTCGCCACAATCACTTCTGCGAAAAAACCGGCTGGCCGCTGAAAACCCGAAACGGCATTGAAAAAGACGAGTTCGACACGTCGCGCACCGTGCATTGCGCCTTGCTGTCGGGCACAACCGTCGCCTGCTACTTTCGCGCGAACCGCTGCGACAGGCTTTACCTGTCTGCGAAAGCTTTTCCGCATCTGGCGCTCAGCCGGCCTTTTCCGATCAGCGCAGATTATTGGGACATCAGCCGTTTCGGTATTGCGCACGACTATCGCTACTTAAGTACTTTCCTGTACGGGCTCGCCTTTCGTTTCGCCATCGGTGAAAATGTCAAAGGGCTTGTCTGCATTCTTTCTCCAGCACGGCAACGGCAATTGAAACAGATCGGGCTGATCACAAAACCCTACGGGCCGGAACTTGCCGTGCACGTCGACCGCGGCGGAAAGCCTGAACTCGGCATTGCCTGTGAAGTGCCGATGTCGGAACAAAACTTTTCTATTGTGCGCCCTATGGTAAGCTTGACGCGGCACATGGAGATAAAAGATGAAACATTCGTTTTCAGATCTGGCCGCCTTAGGGCGTGACCCGCTTCAGCTTTTCCTGGATAAATCCGAAGAAAATTCAAAACTTGTTAAAATGCGCATCGGCCTTTCGCCGGTTTATATGCTGAACGATGCCGCGCTGATCAAGCCGCTTCTGAAAGCGGACGAGAGCGAATTCGGCAAAGGCCGCTTCATTAAAAAATTCGAGGCCATGCTGGGTGTGACCACGCTCACCTTAAATGGCGAGGAATATAAACGGCGGCGGGATGTTCACCATGAATATTTCACGCGCGGCCTGAGGCAGAATTTTGCCTCTGAAATCTGCGCCGTGATCCGGCAGCATGCTGCGGAATATGCGAAAGAGACAAGCTTCGATGTTTTCGAAACGATGCAACCCTTGATCCTTCGCGTCATCAGCGCGATTATTTTCGGGCATAATACGCTCAGCGCCAGCGATGAAAATATTCTGATCGATGCCGTCCATAACATCGAGAAGGATCTTGCCGACAGTTTTTTTCAAATTCTTCCCGACTGGCCGTGGATCCGGCACCGCAAGAAGCAAAGGCTGAAAGCCAGCCGCCGCGCTATGACCTATGTCGTCGAAAAAGTTCTCAAAAATGCGACATCATCGCGCCTCGTCCATGCGCTTGCCGAAATCGGCCTGACGCCGGAAGAGATCAACAACGAAATCCTGCTTCTTTTTCTTGGCGGCCACCAGACAATGGGCGGCGCCGCGACGTGGCTTCTTTATTCTCTCGCTATCGATCCGCAACTTTGCGAGCGTGTGGCGCAGGAAGCGCTGCAGATGTCCGGCAGTGCCGGAGAGATCGATCCGCATCAGCTTCCGCAGGCAAAACTGTCGCTCAATATCGTTCGCGAAATCCTGCGGCTTTATCCGTCGTTTCACTGGTTTTCGCGTGAAACCAAACGGGATACGGAATTTGCAGGCATCACATTGCGCAAGGGCACGTCGATCATCATCAGCAACTGGATGTTTCACCGCTCGCCGCGTTACTGGGACGAGCCTGACGCATTTCGCCTGAACCGCGATTACGGCACGCCGGCCTATATTCCTTTCGGGGCAGGCCCGCGCGCCTGTATCGGCATGGGGCTGAGCATGCTGGAACTTCAGCTTCTGGCTCTGGAACTTGCATCGGCTTTCGATTTTAAAATCCTGTCCGAAGTGCCGGCCGCCAGACCGCGCATCAGCATCAGCATGCTGCCGCCACCGATCCGGCTTCAGCTGAAACCGCGCCAGACACCGACACAGCCACAAGGTTTTGCGGAAGAACGCCAGTCCGCGCTGGTGGACTAGCCCCACGCCTGCATTGCATTGCATGTGCAAGGCGGTAGACTGAAGCGAATGGACACGCTTGTTTTCGACCGCAGCTTTTCCGGCGAATACGGAAAAGTGGAATGGCTTTCGCCGCGCCTGCGCCGCGTCACGGCCACCAACCCCGGACCGTTCACATTCACGGGCACGAATACGTATATCGTCGGCACGGGCAGCGTTGCGATTATCGACCCCGGACCGGACGACGGCGCGCATCTCGATGCGCTTCTGAACGCGTTGCGCGGTGAGATCGTCACGCATATTTTCGTGACACATACGCACAAGGACCATTCGCCGCTCGCGCGCAAACTAAAAGACATCACCGGTGCTGATATTTATGCCGAAGGCCCGCACCGCGCCATGCGCATCTGGAACGAGGAAGCGTTTGCGCCGCTTGAAGCCAGCAACGATCTCACCTTTGCGCCAGACCACCAGCTTCAGGACGGCGAAACGATCTCGCGGCAGGGCTGGACGCTGGAAGCGATCGCGACGCCGGGGCATACCGCAAACCATATGTGTTTCGCACTGGTGGAAGACCAGGCGCTGATCAGCGGCGATCACATCATGGCGTGGTCGACGTCAATTATCGCGCCGCCGGATGGCGCGATGCAGCCTTATATGCAAAGCCTTCACAAAATTGCCGCGCGCGACTGGCAGACGATCTGGCCCGGCCATGGCGGACCCATTCGCGACCCGGCAAAAACAATTGCCGCAACACTGGCGCACCGTCATGCGCGCGAGGCGCAAATTCTGGCGGCGCTTAAAGACGGCCCGCTGGCGATTTTTCCGATCGTCGAGAAAATTTACACACATTTGGAAAAAAACATGCACGGCGCGGCGGCCTTGAGCGTTTTTGCGCATCTTGAAGATCTCGCAACCCGCGGCATCGTCACGGCACAGCCCGATATCAGCCTCAACGCGGTTTACACCAGCAATCAGCGCTCGTTCAGCTTCTGACGCAGGTTGACCATGAACGCATCGATGCGGGCTGCATTCTGCCCTAGATCGAACGTACCGATCCGCGATGCCGAGCGCATGTCGACACGCGTCTGCTTATCTTCAATGCTGATTTCGATGACAATATCGTCCGTAAAACCGGCAAAAGATGTTTCGGTGGCCTGCAACGATGCCTCGCGCGGTTTTTTCTCGTCCGGCGGACGGTCGGCGACGATATCCCAGTCGCGGTCGAGCACCATATCCGTGATGATGCCGTAAACTTCATCGGACGTCGCATCGGTGAGCAGCGCGCGCGACAGCGGCGACGGCATCACCTTGTCCAGCGTGACAGGGTTGGCCCAAGCCGGGCGCACGCCCTCAATTTTCAGGAAAGACAGCGGTTCGTGCCCCTGCGTTATGACGTCGGTTGTTTTGGGATACTGGATCGCCATCGCAAACACGCCCGCAGGCACCAGCCATAACAGGATCCCGTAAAAAATACCGAGGATGGCGCTGCTGAGACCGCGCTTGCCGCGCCGCCAGATGATGCCAAACGCGCGGATTGAAAGAAGGATGGCGATTGTGGCAAGCACCAGCGAAATTTTCATCGCCATCAGAAAAGAGGGCGTTTCCGCTGCGCCGAAGGCATGAAAGGCGAAAGCGATGATGGCAAACAAAACAGCGAAGCCGCCGAGGTTACGGCCCCAGACGGCGCTGCGCGACATCGGCTGTTCGCCGATGACTGTCAGCGTGGATGGCGATAAAACGACACGTGCGCGCGACATTAAAAGAAAGCCTGAATGCCGGTTTGCGCACGGCCGAGAATGAGTGCGTGAATATCGTGCGTGCCTTCATAGGTATTCACAGTTTCCAGATTCATCACGTGTCGCATGACGTGATATTCGTCGGCGATGCCGTTGCCGCCGTGCATGTCGCGGCTCATCCGCGCGATGTCGAGCGCTTTGCCGCAGTTGTTACGCTTCAGAAGCGAAATAGCTTCAGCCGCCAGTTTATCTTCATCGAACAGGCGGCCTGCCTGCAGACAGGCCGTCAGCGCTAATGTGATTTCCGTCTGCATGTCGGCGAGCTTTTTCTGCACAAGCTGGTTGGCGGCGAGTGGTCGGTTGAACTGTTTGCGCTCCAGCGTATAAGTGCGCGCTGCATGCCAGCAGAATTCAGCCGCACCCATCGCACCCCATGAAATACCGTAACGCGCACGGTTGAGGCAGCCGAACGGACCTTTCAGGCCCTGCACATTCGGTAACAACGCGTCTTCGCCGACTTCAGCACCATCAAGAACGATTTCGCCGGTGACCGATGCACGCAGCGAAAGCTTGCCTTCAATCTTCGGTGCGGAAAGTCCGCTCAAGCCCTTGTCGAGAACGAAGCCGCGGATCTCGCCGCCATGCGCATCGGATTTTGCCCAGACAACGAACACATCGGCGACGGGCGAATTCGAAATCCATGTTTTCGATCCCGTCAGGCGGTAACCATTAGCGGTCTTTTCAGCGCGCGTGCGCATCGAGGCCGGATCGGAACCGGCATCGGGCTCCGTCAAGCCGAAGCAGCCGATGAATTCACCGCTCGCCAGTTTCGGCAGATATTTCTTTCTGTGGTTTTCATCGCCGTAAGCGTAGATCGGGTACATCACCAGGGACGACTGCACGCTCATCGCGGAACGGTAACCACTGTCGACGCGTTCAATCTCACGCGCGATCAGACCATAGGCAACATAAGACGCGCCTGCCCCGCCGTATTGCGGCGGCAGTGTTGGGCCGAGAAGCCCAAGCGCACCCATCTCGCGCATGATGGCCGGTTCGAAAATTTCCTGCTGGAAAGCTTTCGTCACGCGCGGCAGGAGTTTCTCCTGCGCATAGTCGCGCGCGGTATCGCGGATCAGCTTTTCTTCTTCGGTGAAGCTGTCTTCAAGATGAAGCGGATCCTCCCAGCGGAAAACCGTTTTTTCTTTTGTTGCCGGATTGCCGCCCTGCGCCTGAGTCATATCTGCCTCTTTCGCTTTAACCTCTAGCAAAAGAAACGGGTCGCCGACAATCTGCTCCGCAAGCTTTTAAGCAAAGAAAAGCCCGCCAAAAGGCGGGCCTTGATTATTTTATACTAGTTAGAAGTTAGGCCGTTTTATATTTGATGCCTGCGCCGACATAGTCGCTGATGTCCTGTTGCGAGATCAGGTCGTCGCCTTTCGACACAACAGAGAACGCCTCCGTCAGGCCGTAGGTTGCCGCGAACTCATTGTAAAGAGTTTCCGTCATCCCGCCCTTAAGCAAGTCGACCTTGCCGTCTGACATGGCCTTCTTGATCAATTCATCGGCTGTGATTGTATGATTTTTGTCGAGGTCAAGCGCAGCAACAAGCGTTGCGTCCTTGAACTTGTCGCTTGCTGAAGATTTTGCGCTTTCATCTTCATCGTCGATGCTGACATCAACATCGCTGCTTTTGCTGGCTGGCTCATCGTCGATATCGATGACGATATCGTCTTCGCTGCTCTCGGTCTTGGAGTCCGTTTTTGCATCGCCCGGCGCCACTTTGCCTGTCACGAGCGTTTCGGATTCTTTCTCGTTGATCTCGACAGTCACGTCGCCAATCCTGATTTTCACGTTGCCTGATTTAAGCGCCGATTCATCAACCGAAACCGTGCTGGCCGCACCAACGACATCGAGGTTCGCGACATCTTCAAGACCCGACGCATCCTCGTTCTTTTCGAAGAAAGCCGTGTTTGCTTCCGATTTGCGTGCGGCATCTGAATACCAGTTGCTGCCTTCACCCTGATAGACGTTTGATTCAACTTTCAGGTCGCCGGAATATTTGCTGGCTTTAAACTCTTCAAGCGTTGCAAACGGCGTCACCTTCAGATCGCCATCCGGATCCTTGATCTGGCCGGCTTCCTTGACATAGGCGTATTTGCCGTTCTTCAGCGCTTTGAACTGATGTTCCATCAGGCCGTCGATGACCTTGATGTTTTTCTTGTCGGCCGGAATGACGATGACGCGGGTGGTGAAAGCGAGCTCTCTGCCGTTCTTGTCTTTTTTGCCGGCTTCATCGGTAATGTAGACCAGAGTCGTACCATCTTGCAGATGCACGGCCGTTTTGCCTTTGAATTCGAGCTTGCCGCCTTCAAGTTTACGGCTGCTACCGTCCCAGCTGTCCATGTACGGGTCACCGTAAACACGGAACGCGATCGTCTGCGGCTCCGGCTTCTTGGGTTCCGGTTTTGGCTCCGTCTTACGCTCCGTCGGCGTCGGACCCGGTGTTACGTTTTTTTTTTCTTCCGGCGTTGTACCGACGGTGTTGTTGCCGTTCGTTTGCGACTGATTATTACTCGGATTGAACGTGTTCGTGTTCGTCGGATTGAAGTTGTTATAGATCGGAATGTTAATAACCGTCGGCGTTGCCGATGGCGGGATCTGAACCTGGTAGCCCGCCGTCGTCTGCGTCACGGTTGTCTTGATCTGCGGCAAGCCTTGCTGCTGCTGGCCGCAATTCGTGCAGCCCGGTTTCGATGTGTAGAGTTTTTTCCACTCGTCGTAACGCAGCGACCAGACCTGCGGCCGTGTCGTTGCGCCGCCCTGACCCGGAACGCCGGTTGTTGCGGCTGCGTATTCCGGTTGTCCGTCATCTGCGAGCGCGAGCATATAGTTGACGATCATGTCGACAGGATTGTTCGCCGCGCCTTTGTTGTTCCAGACAGCTTCCGAGAAGAGCGGTTCGCCCGCCTGTGTGCCGTTATTCGTGACCTGCATGTATTGCAGGAAGATCTTCGTCAGCGCGATCGGATCGTTCACCTGCGCAAATGCCGGGTTGGCCGCTTTCGCTCGCGTCAACGCGCTGTTGACCATCGCCTGCATGCCCGACTTCGGCGCCGGTGTTGTCGCAGAGCCGCCGGCTTCAGCAAAATATTTCTGCCAGATCGCATCGTTGCCAACCGGTGGCGCCTGCAGTTGCTGCTGCTGATAAAGAGCTGCGTTCTGCAACACGCCGTTGTTCATGAACGGGAAGAGGCTGTTGCTCTGCGCACCATTGATACTCGGCAGAACGCCGTTATTCAGAACGTTACCCGCAATATTGAGGCCCTGACCACCGCCCGTGGCATAGCTGCTGCCGATCGACGAAAGGAAACTGTTAAGACCGTTATTCGCGAGCGGGTTGTTCAACATTGAATTGTTCATCAAAGGATTGCTCAACGCACCGCGGCTTTGCATTGCATTATAATAAGCAAGCATGTCCGGATAACCCATCAGGGACGCATTGCTCGTCAGCGGGTTATTATTGTACATGCCCCAGTAATTCTGCGGATTGATCGAACTCATGCCCGACATGGTGCCAAGTACGTTCGGGGTCGCTGAAGCTGCAACGCGCGCGAGAAGATATTGCGGGTTGGCGAGAAGAGCGGTGTTGATGCCGCCCGTGTAGCTGCCGGTTGTTGTGTTGCTCAGCCAGTAAACCAGCTTGTCCATGTCCGACAGGCCCTGCGTTTCAGGCGATGTCAGGATGCCGCCCGCTGTCGTGACACCATTGCTGGCGCCGTACAGGACTTGCGGGGTAAGAAGATAATCGAGGCCGTTCGCCTGGAGAATGGTTTGCAATGGCACGCTGTCTACCGACGTCACATCCCAGTTGCTGCCAAGAAGGGATTTGGCTGTTCCTCCCTGGATTGCCTGACCCAGCACACCGGCCTGCTGGAATTTCTGAAGGGCGGTACCTGCGTAAGACGTCGCGCCAGATGTCGTCGGATTATAATAGTATCCGCTGTTGTTTGTCGGCACACCGAAGAATGGCGCCGTTGCATATTGAGAGTTGACCCAGGGGTTCAGGTTCGTGCCGTTATTAAGCAGCGTGCCTGTCAGGCCGTTTAATGTTGCACCGGCGAAATTGCCAAGATTGAACTGGCCCGTCATTGCTGACGACGCCACACCCTGAAGCAAGCTCGGAACCAAACTCTGTGCAAGACCGCTAACCCAACTCATTTTTACTCTCCTGAATACTAAATACTATCGGCATGTGCCGTTTGATTTGAAATTACGTGGAAAAAGATAGTTTATCAAGTTTTAACATAGTAAATTTATGTATTAACTGAATTATTAGCATTTTAATACTAACATATACAATTTGAATTACTTTGTACCGACCCATGAATATTCAAGCCGCTGCAATGTGTTGCCGGCATCTTAAGTTTGAAAATTTACGTGTCTTAATTACTAACGCGCGTGCCGTACTTGATCACTTTGATCTCGGGATCTTCCGGCGGCTTCAATGTTGCAAGGATATTATCGATCGCTTTTTGCAGGCTGTCCGGCCCCGTGACACGCACATTGCCTTCACCCGGCGAGACCAGAACGTGGCTCTTGACCCGGCCAAGCCCCATCAGGTCCATCGTTTCATAGAGCTGTTCTGCACCGGTATTCTTTAATGCCACGATACGCGTTTTCTGCCCTTCCAGCGTTTCGGCATAGACAACGCCGCCATCGGCAAACCAGAAAAGCCCGAATTCCTGGGCAAGGCTGTCCATCAGGACCGGGAAGTCGCCTTTGAAATGACGCTTGCGGACCGTTCCGCTCACACCGCTGCCCGCGACAACCCGAAGGCCGACCGCCTGCCCGAGCTCTTTTATAACCTGTTCGACAGGCTGGCTGATGGCGACATAATCAATCTTGCGGCCGGAACCGAGCGTTGCCGCTGGAGGCGTGACAACCGCTGAAGGTGACACCGCAGCCTGACGCGGCTGCAGGCTGTCGCCTTTCGGTGCCGTTTTCTCGGCAAGCTGCGCCTGTTTTTTACGCTCACGCGCTTCGGCATCGCTTTTCGGGCCTGCCGTTTCGATGGTTGGCTGCGCCTGCTCATAACTGTTGGGATCATGGCTGACAGGATCCTGCGCATTATTAAGACGCCCGTCGATTTTTTCATAAACCGGACCCGAGCTTTCGAGCTCAACACTCATATCTGCGGCGAAAACCGGCCCCATAGCAAAAAGAACCGTCGATGCTGCCATCAAAGGTAAACAAAGTCTAAATATTGTCACAATTTTTTCGTAATTAATCTTCATGATGACAGTGAATCAGATAGCGATTGCGCCTTTGAGATACTATATCCGCCGGTTAATTTACGAATGATTAACGCTATTACACGACGAACACTTGTCGATAGGGCGTTAAACATCTTTGAACATTGACTATTAAGAGGCATTATCTTATCTTTGGAGCATAACTAGATCGTGCATCTTGAGGTAAGATAGCATGGCGGATCTGACAGGAGAGTAAAATGGCAAGTAATATTACACTTACAGAATTTGAAGCTCTGCAGCAGCAGAACATTCAAGAGGGTCTGAACCGAGATTTCAGAAACTCGTTGATGATCGCTGCCGCTAAAGAAGCTGACGAAACTGGCTCGACGACCAAGCTGATCGCTCAGCTGAGCTGATTTAGCTTCTTAACGGTTACATTCAAGTTGACCTGCAGCGCGCGGGGTAGATGCGCTACATCGTTACATCTATTGGGGCATTATCATCGTGTTTACAACGCTTGGCGCTCTTGAAAACGCTTCCGATTTCCAGATTGGAAGCGGCTCATCTTCAACTCAGCTCTTGCAGCAGAATTTTCTGCAAAGCCTGAATACGCAAAACAGCGCCCAGCCTTTCAGCCTCTCCTCGGCCAGTCCGTCTGCCTCGATTGAAAAATCGGCAGAAACATCCATGAAGAATTTTTACCCTGCCCCGCTCGCTGAAGAAAACGGCTTGAGCGCAAAACTGTTTAACTCCCTCAACACAGCAAATAGTGTTGTGAATGACAGCCAGATGAGAAGCCAGCAACTTCTGAATGATATGCGCCTGCATAAGAATGCAACGCAGGAAATGATCGCCGAGCGCTCGCTTTCTTTCATCCAGAATGGTTTCAGACGCGACATCGTGCTTGCGGAGACCGTTCATCTTTTCAATCTGGAAAAGAAGCTGATCGACGGCCTGCGCCCGTTCCAGCAGTAATTTCTGTTTGAAAACAAGGCTGAAAATTTAATACTTCAAATTTTCAATATAAACTCAAGTATAGATTAATAGTTAAATTAGAATAGAGTTGTTATTAATATTTGTAACACATATACTTACACAAGGTAAGTAAAAGGATATGTGTCATGAGTAATAATGTATCATCACCTAATGGTGCCGGCGGCAGAAATGTTGGCGCGAAAGTTGCAAACCTGCTTGCTGATTTTGCATCGTCTTACGCTCAGGCTTACATGAAGAGCGAAACTCTCAAGGTCGCGAACTTCCGTGAGCAGAAGCTGGAGCTGGATAAGAAACAGCTGAAAAGCCGTCAGGATACCAATGCGATCCAGATGAAAGAAACGGCTGAAAGCCTCGGCGCGCGCAAGACGATGAATAACCGTTCGAACACGGTTTCATAATCAACAGCTGAGCAATCAGTTAAAAATTATAACCGGCTGAAGACTCGGCCGGTTATGTCAATTTGTCGATCAGACTCGTTGAACTTTCGTCATCCGCACTGCGATGATTTTTGATATAAGCGATAAATTCTTCTTCAGTCGGGTAGTTCATGTAAGCAACGGCCAGCGCTGCAAATGTATCTGGCTCAATGGCGCTCCCGACGCCTTTTTTTCCAAGTTTTTTGAGCATTCCGTTGATGCCCGTGAGTTCTAATGTGGTAATTCGGTCCTGCCTGTCCTGCGGCAATTCTGGATAATCAGATACTTCAGCCAAGAAAGGGTTGAAACTGCTGAGATCATTAGGCGAGCCAAAACCGTAAAGCTTATATTGGCCGCCCTTAAAACCTCTATCTGGCACTACAAGAACCGAGCCAAAAGCATCGCATGTCTCACCGCCCACATCGTTATTCAAAGATGCAATGTAATCTGGCGTCACATTTCCGGTGTTTTTTTCTCTAATCCAGTTTGCCAATGTCTCGGCGTACAATCTAACATTTGACGGACTTTTCTCGTCCCGCTTTTCTCTCGGCACACCCCGCATAGCACGATACATTCTGCGAATTTCGTTATCCGTGGCCCAACCCATCAATAGATTATTGTCTACAGCACTGAGAGAAGCCAACTTGAGATTATTCGAAAAGTTTTCTGCTGGCAGATTGAAATTGTCTGATTTTTTCAATCCAACTTTCTGAACTGATTTATTCATGGCGCCATCTAGTGCTGGATTATTCACCAGACTTAGTTCCACCATGAGATTGGATATAATTTACAAACTGGTCTTCAGTTGGATTTTTCATATAGTCGTTAACCAAATTTGATGAATAATTATCAACCGTTATAGCTGTTCCGACACCGGATTTGCCATAGTTTTTCAGCATTCCGTTGATGCCGGTCAGCTCGATTAAAGATAAACCTTCTTGCGCCAAAAATGGAGTATAGCTGCTTATGCTATTTTCCTTGCCGCCATCATAAAAACCATAAAGCTGATACTCACCATTTTTATAACCGCTGTCTTTAATTGTAAGAACAGTACCGAATGCATCGCCACCGAAAGCTTCATTAAGTCTATCAATATCGCCAGCCCAAATATTGTTGTCTTGCGAAGGTAAATTTGTAAACTTGCGTCTGAACCAGCTCGCGAAATCTGAAGACGACATCCTTGTGGAGGCAGAACTTTTTTTCTCGCGGTCACCGCCAACAATTGTTCTGTAAATTTTTTGCAACGCTTCAGTACTGTAATTAAATAGAATATTATTATTGGCTGCATTTGACGATGCGGACTTAAGACTACTT
>JAZKID010000046.1:12952-17896 GCA_040385045.1 Pseudomonadota bacterium
ACCAAGAAGATCTGTCAAAATTCTGTAGTTCAGACTTCTGAACGGGTGCAATTGCATAATTCATAGCAGCCTCTATTGCTAAGTTCGAGGCTTGAACATTAACAGACAGTAAATAAATGTCAAAAACTTGAATGGATTGGTGGTTAATTGATAAAATGCAAACAAAAATATAGGGTTACATAACATAACCCTATATTTGTCATATTAAGAAGTAATAATTACTTACAGAAAAAGACTTACTATGTTGCGATGCACAATAATCTATTGTGAATAAATATTATCGTCGTCAGGTCTTGTACGACCACCCGTATTTGAAGAACTTGTCGTAAGAGTACCGCTCACATTCGCAGTCTTGCCATTCCCCAGCGTTTTAAGGGTGCCGCTCACATTGGTCGATGTTGTCTGTTGCTGCTTCTGCCGTTCGGCCTGGCTTGCCTGAATAGCCTTCTTGCCTGCCTCGCTAGCAACAATAAGCTTATCAAGCGCGATGCCTGAACCGTCTTTCCATGTGCCGCCTGGAATATCCTGGAAAGCAACGGTCAGGAATTTATCCAGGGAGTTGTTCTCGGCATTTTCATTCTTTGCCATTCCTTGCGTGAATAGATTTGTTATCTCGGGACCAAGGGAGAGGATCACAGGCCGGAACACCTTGTCGTCAAGACCGGTGCCCTTGCCATCAGGCCCCAAACCGGCAATCAGCTGTTCTTTTGTGATCGGCTGCAGACTTATGTTATTTTGCTTGCGATCGAATATTTCTGCAACGCCGCCGAAATTTTTGTTTACTTCCACGGGCGCCTTGCGTCCTTCGTTTATCTTCGCGACGACATCATCAAGAATACCTTGCTTGTCCATCAGCTTGATAAAGGTAGCTGTGGTGATTTTACCGTTCGGGCTGATATTTTTGTCGGCCAGCAATTCGGGCGTAATGTTCAGCTTCCCGGATGTGAACTTGGCATTTTTCGGCAGCTCTGTATCACCCTCATCGACATCGTCTGTCGTAATGGATGTCTTGCGGGTAGTTTCTTTTTTATCGTCTGTAATGGCGTTCTCTTTTTCTTCCTTCGCGCCATATTTTGACAGGAACTGATCATAGCTGTAGCCGTCGCCCGCATAGCCTGTGGGTTTGGAACTGCCGCCCGAACCGGTGCGCAGATCGCCCGTCGTCAGACTGTTGTTTTGAAACTGGCTGCCGTCTTCGAACTTGGCGCCCGATGGCAGGGCGACGCGTGAGATCGGCACTGATTTTCCGTTTTGAATTTCTTTCTTGCGTTCGCCGCCCATCAGCTCGATCAGCTTGCGGTAACCGGACTGCGAGTCGATCCTGCTGTTGTCTTTGCCGCCGTCCTCGGCCGCAATTTTCATGTAAGCGGTTTTGAACGCTTCGCTACGCACATCCACAGACGAGGTCGAGCCCGTCGAGATGGTCGTGTTTCCTGATACTGCCTCAGTCATGCGAAACTCTGCCTCAAATAAGCGCTTGGTAAAAATCTATTCGAAACCATAAGAAAAAGCCATTACTATCCATGATTACAGTGAATACGTAAAATTTTAACTCAAATACTTTGTATTTATTTAGAGCCTGTTAAGGGATAAAGGACCGGCTGAACGGCACCATCCTTTAACTTTCAAGGTTTTGACCTACATAAAGCTGATGGAAATATTGTCTTTGCGGTGCGAACCGCTCCTTAACCCTCTTTCATTAAACTGCCAGAGAGTTGCGTTAGAGAGTTTTAAGTATGCGTAAATCTTTTGCCGTTCTGGCTGTTGGCCTGTCCCTGATGCTCGCCGGGTGCGACCAGCAGGTGTATTCAGGCCTGAATTCCAAAGATGCGAACGAAATGGTGGCGCTGCTGTACCGCAACGGCATCAATGCCTCGCGCGAAGCGGGCACAGACGGCACGTACAGCATGTCCGTCCCCGGCGGCGATTTTGCCCGCTCGGTCGAGATTTTAAACCGTTACGGCTATCCGCGCGAAAACTACAAATCCATTGCCGAAGTCTTCAAGGGCGACGGCCTGATCATCTCGCCGTTCGAACAGCGCGCGCGCCTCACCTATGCGATGAGCCAGGAACTGGAGCGCACCATCAGCTCGATCGACGGTGTGGTGTCCTGCCGCGTTCACGTGGTGCTGCCCGAGCTTGACATGCGCAGCGGCAACAATTCGAAAGCCTCTTCTTCGGTGATGGTCACGCATCGCCCCAGCATCGACACCACCGCGCTGTCCGAAAAGATCCGCCTGCTGGTCGCCAACGCGGTGCAGGATATGGATTACCGCAACGTTTCCATCGCCTTCTTCCCGTCCGACGGCACGATCAGCGGCTCGCTGGCGGGCGACGGCGCTGCCAGCAGCAGCGATGATGGTATTACGCAGGCGATCGAGAATTTCGACATCGGCCGCCTGATGAGCGCCTCGCCCTCGACCACGTTCTTCCTGTGGATCATGGCCGCTGCAGCCGGTATTTTCTCGCTGATTATTTTCCTGCGTCGCCTGCAAAGCAGAACGTGATAGACTGGCGCTATGAGTCGCCAAGAATCGTATCCCGGGTCTGAGCAGGACTACTCTCAACAGTACCCGCAGGAACATCCGCACGTCACGCGTCAGGAACTGCGCCGCGCCGCATGGGACGAATACCGCGCCATCGGCGAACGCGCCCGCGCCGGCCGTTACAAGCCTGATGTTTACACGGTTGCCGCCCGCCTCGGACTCGGCAGCCAGGGGATGGCGGAACGCCTGCTCGCCACCCGCCGCCTCGATGCGCGGCTGTCGCTCCTTATTCCGCAGCAACGTGAAATGCCGCCGCCGACCGCCGCCGATATCATGTCCGGCGACGTCGATATGGACGAGACGATCCCGCAATTTCATGCCGCACCGGAGATGGCGCACCCGCTTTCGGGTGACAAACTCATGCAGGTGACATCGAGGCTTGCTGCCGCGATCGATTGTCTCAACCGCGGCGCGCTGATCGGCCGCGAGGAGCTGCGTGACATCGCGCGCGATTACGGCGAAGCCGCGATGCGCTTCGGTTTGAAATTCCGCTCCGCCGTGCCGGTCTGGATGCTGGAACTTTTGCGCAGCGGCAAAGGCGGCGCCATGCAGCTGGCCGCGACTGCCGTTCTTGTCTGGAGCGAAATCGAAGGCCAGCCGCTGACAAAAGATTTGCAGCACGGCCTTTCCAGCCTGAACCCCGTTCCGGTGCAGACGCTCGACGATCCGCAGGAAACGGTCGAGCTTGTGCGCCTCGCCCTCACCGCTTCGAACACTTAAGAAAAATCATGAACGACGAAACACTCATTCCCGCCCGCAAGATTATCCCGCGCGAAGAATTCGACGAACAGGGCGTCGACCTCGCATCGGTAAAAGAACTGCGTCACATGATGGAGAGCGCGGAAGAACAGGCGAAAGCTCTTTATGAAGAAGCGCGGCAGGAAGGTTACAATACGGGCGTGCAGGAAGGGCGGCGCGAATTTCTGCGCGTTTGTGCCGATGCCGTCGAAGCCGTGCGCCAGCAATTGTTCCAGCTTGAAGACGCGCTGGTGCCGACCGTGCTGCTTGCGGTTGAGCGCGTGTTCGGACAATTTGAGGACGTCGAACTTATTCGCCGCGTTTTGCGCGCGGCCCTCAAGGAACTTGGCCTTGCTGTCGGCGTGACCATTCGTGTTCCGCCCGATCAGACAGAATCCATGCGCATCGCACTCGCACAGTTGATGAATGAAGACGAGACGATTGCGAAAGCGATTCAGGGCGTCGAAGGCGACGCAAGCCTGAAGAACGACGAGATCCTGCTCGAAACCATTCAGGGCCGCGTACATGTCGGCATTCCGTACCAGATTGCACGGTTGAAAACGGGCCTCGGAGTGAAGGCTTAAAAGCCATGATCCAGGAAACACTCGAGTCACAAATCCAGCGCCTGAAAGTTGCGATCGGGCAAGTGCGCACGCGCGTGCCGTCCGGCAAACTGATTGGCGTGTCCGGCACGCTCATCCGTGCCGAACTGGCGTTGACGCAGATCGGCGAACTCTGCGAGCTTCGCTCCCCTGACGGCGGACCGTCACTGTTCGGCGAAGTCATCGCGCTTGACGGGCCGACGGCTTTTCTTGCGCCGTATGGCGCGATCGAGGGCCTGTCGCCACGCACGGAAGTCATCAGTCTCGGCCGCGGCCCCAGTGTTGAAGTCGGCGAGCAT
This sequence comes from Pseudomonadota bacterium, assembly GCA_040385045.1. GTDB lineage: Bacteria > Pseudomonadota > Alphaproteobacteria > Rhizobiales > UBA4765 > JAZKID01. The sequence goes on from JAZKID010000046.1 coordinate 17,138, forward strand.
GTGCTTGGACAGGTTCTCGACGGCATGGGCGAACCGGTGGCGCGCTTTTCTGAAACTTACATGCGCATTCCCGGCGCGACGACGACCATCCGCGCGCTCAATGCCGTGCCGCCGGACCCGATGCAGCGGCAGGCGATTGAAGAACCATTCGCGGTCGGCATCCGCTCGATGGATGGTTTTCTCACCTGCGGCAAGGGCCAGCGCATTGGCATTTTCGGAAACGCGGGGGCCGGTAAATCGACACTGATTTCGCAACTTGTCGCCGACGCCGATGCGGATATTCTGATTGTCGGCCTGATCGGCGAGCGCGGCCGCGAAGTCGGCGATTTCATCCGCCGCACCGTAAAGCCGGAACGCATGGACAGAACCTGCCTTGTCGTTTCGACATCTGACCGGCCGCCGATCGAGCGCTATCAGGCGGCGCTGACGGCAACGACGATCGCGGAATATTTCGCCGATCTCGGCAAAAACGTTTTGCTGGTAATGGATTCAATTACGCGCCTGTCGCGCGCCCTGCGCGACATCGGTCTGGCGGCCGGTGAGCCGCCGACACGGCGCGGTTTTCCGCCATCCGTTTTCACCATTCTGCCACGCCTGCTGGAACGCGCAGGCCCGCGCAAGCGCGGCTCGATCACAGCGTTCTACACCGTGCTGGTCGAAGGTGACGCGATGGCCGACCCGATTGCGGAAGAAACACGCTCCCTGCTCGACGGTCATATCGTGCTGAGCCGCGCGCTGGCCGAACACGGTGTCTACCCG
>JAZKID010000047.1:0-1036 GCA_040385045.1 Pseudomonadota bacterium
TTTTGCGATGTATGTGACGACAGATCTGAAAGAGGTTCAGATTTATGAGCAGAATGGCGGTCTATATGTCATTCCGGTCGAACAATTGAGCGATGGGGCCGTGCGCGGCGCGCGCGAGCTACACGTGCTCGACAACAATGCTTTTACGCTGCGCTATATCGAACCTGAAGCGCACAGGCGTTACGGCCCGAACCTGTTCGTCCGCTGTGGCTCACGCGATCCGGTTGTGCATAAAGTTGATGGTGCGATGCCGCTGAAAAAGAAAAGGCGCATGCCGAAAAAGGTTGATGAAAAAAGCAATCCCGTGCCGGCTCAATAAATAAAAAAACGGGGCCGAGAAATCGGCCCCGTTTTATAATCAGATCGTTTTCTGAAACGAAATGCTCAGCTTACGCCTGTAAATGTACCATTTTCAGTTCCACGACCGTACCATTTATTAGCGTCATTAATCGCCACGTTATTTTGCCAGCTGTTTGTGAAAAAATCTTTGGCGATTTGCTTTTCTTGATAGCCCATGGATTTATCGCTTTCGATTTCCTGAAGCTTGTTTTGATAAAGCATGTCATTTTTCGATGCCATCTGCATGCAGCCGCCGAACTGATCAGCCTTTTGACTTTGCTTTGCAAAAGCATCGGCTACTCCGACCGCTGCTTTACCCAAGTCTTTAAAAAATCCACCAATACCGCCCATAACTCAACTCCTGTGAAAAACTTTCAAAAGAATGCCCTGCGTGGTTTAAATTGCGCTTAGGAAAAAATGTAAAATTTTATGGAAAGCTGCAAAGTCTTCGCGGGCTATTTATTCGTGTCGATTTTACAATAGGTTATCGTTATTAACCGTAAGCCGAACATTTGATGCAGCCAACAGTTATTCCCCTATGCGCATCATGAAAAACATCTTTCCAGCAGTTCTCTTCATTGCTGCAACCCTGCACCCAGCCTTTGCTACTGATGACGACATTCCCGCCAGCATCGATGTAAAAACATTTACGCCAAAAGAAATGCGGATCGACATCAACAATCTGCCCAAACCTTAT
>JAZKID010000047.1:1046-3597 GCA_040385045.1 Pseudomonadota bacterium
CAACGTGGACGCTGAATGCGCCGCAAGGTTTCAAGATTTCAATGATTGCAAAAAATCTTCAAAAGCCGCGCTGGCTTGCATTGACTCCGGACGGCGATCTTCTCGTCACGGAAACGTATGAGAACCGCATCCTTCGCTTTCACGATAATGACGGCGATGGCGTGCCGGAGATGAAAGAGGTTTTCGCAACCGAAAAAAACGGGCTGAACATGCCGTTCGGCATGGCGTTCACAAAAGACGCTTTTTATCTCGGGAATAATGACGCACTGGTGAAATTTCCATACACGAAGGGGCAGAAGGAAATCAGCGGCGAGGGGCAGAGGCTGATGGAGTTTCCAACAAGCCACCACTGGACGCGCGATGTCGCTATTCCGAAATCGGAAGACTGGATTTATGTCTCGATCGGCTCAGGTTCGAATGTCAGTGCCGAAGATCCGCCGCGCGCGAGCGTGATGCGTATCAAGCCGGAAGGCGGAAAGGCGGAAATCTATGCATTTGGTCTGCGCAACCCGGTCGATATTTCGTTCCATCCGCAAACGGGTGAACTTTATACCAGCGTGAATGAACGTGACGGTCTCGGTGACGATCTCGTGCCGGATTACATTACGCGCGTCGGGCAGGGCGGTTTCTATGGCTGGCCCTATGCCTATTTGAAGCCCGAAAACATTGAACCGCGTCAGGTCGACTGGAACGGAAAAAGCAAGCGGCCCGATCTCGTTGCCAAAACCGTATCGCCGGATGTGCCTGTCGAGGCGCATGCCGCCGTGATGCAGATGGCGTTTCCAAAAGGCACGATGTTTCCCGAACGTTATCGAAACGGCATTTTCGTGGCGATGCGAGGTTCGTGGAATTCCAGCGTCGCGCATGGCTACAAGATTGCGTTCGTTCCGTTCAAAGACGGCAAGCCGACAGGCGGCTATGAAGATTTCATCACCGGCTTCGTGATGGATGCGGCAAAGCCCGCAGTCTGGGGCAGGCCGGTCGGCGCGATTTTTCTGGAAGACGGCAGTCTCGTTTTTACAGATGAGGAAAACGGGCGGCTGTACCGCGTGACTTACGCGCAATAATTATTCGGCTTCGGCCGTTTCTTTGGCGGCGGGTTTTTTGGGCTTTGCCGTTTTCTCGGCACCAGCCAGCGCGCCGTTTTCAAAAGCGAATGTCCGCTTCGCCTTGTCGGCGATGGCGGGATTGCCGGTTATGATGATTGACGTGCGGTTTTTCATCAGGTTATCGACAGCGCGTGCGAGCTTTTTATTGTCGCTCACATCGCCGTCTTCATAGATCACAAGCGGCGCGTTCTTCAGGAAAGCGCGCGCGATCAGAAGCTGGCGGCGCTCTTCGTCCGAAAAATCCTGACCGTGATCTGAAATGAAGGTGTGAAACCCGTCGCGCTTGGCGGCGATGAAATCATGCGCTTCCGCCTGCCTGACGGCGGCAATGACGTCGTCCTGCGTCGCCTGCCAGTTGCCGAGCATGAGGTTTTCCATCACCGAGCGATGCAGCAGGCCGGAATCGCGCGAAATATAACTGATGTTTTTGCGCAGCGATGCGCGGGAGACTTTCGCGATATCCTGCCCGTTAATCAGGATTTCGCCGCCCTGAACCTCAAGCGTGCGCATCAGCGCCGCAGAAAGCTTGGCCGACACATCGCCGTCTTTTTCGAGAAAGGCGACAGTCTCGCCCGGCTTGATGGTGAAGCTGATCTCGCCATCTTCGCCAAATGTCACATTCCTGAATTCGATCTGCATGGATGAAGCATCAAGTTCCGGCGCGCCGATATCGGCCTTGCTTTCGTCTTCGATGCCGAAGCTTTGCAGGAGGTCGCTGACGGCGGCTTCATCGACCAGCAAAACATTGACGAAATCGGTCAGGCGTTCGGCGCTGAACAGGAAAAGCAGGGCAAGGCCGCCGAGCGCGATCACATCGCGCAGGTCGATCCGCCCCTCATTGTAAAAGTAGCTGCCAAGATTGAAAATGAGGACAAGAAAAACCGTTGCCGCGCAGCGCATCAGCGCCGATTTGCGCGCCCACCAGTTGATCACTGGACCTTGTGCATTCACGACATGTTGCATCGCCTGCCGCAGGCTGCCGATTTCGGCCGAAAGGCGCGTATAGGACTGGATGACGGCCGCATTGTTCATCACGCCGCCGGTGCGTTCCGCAATGTGCGTATGGAATTTTTCGAACTTTGTCTGCTCGTCAAAGCCGTGTCGCAAAATGTAAACGTTCAGCGCCACAAAAATACCCGTCAGGATGACCAGCAGCAAAGCGGCTGCGACATTCATCGATAGTGCAAAAATAAAACCGAGCACGAGAATGAGCGCGGCGATCAGGTGGTCGCGGAAAAAATTGAGCCAGATAAAAAAAAGCTGGTCCGAGCCGCGCAGCAAAATTTTCATGAAAGCATCGGCCTGCTTTTTGCTTTCCTTCGCCGAAAGATGCGAGGGCGCATGCGACACGACGTGTTCGGCATAATCCGCCATTACGCCGAAGCGGCGGCGGTAAGCCAGCCGTTCGGCCTGCTGTGCCAGCCACAGGCTGACGGCGATCG
>JAZKID010000047.1:3607-4366 GCA_040385045.1 Pseudomonadota bacterium
CAAGGCCGAGAATGGCCCAGAGCACGAGATAAAAAACCGGCGACTGGAGTTTGGCCAGCGCTTCGAGGAAATTTGCGAACAGAACAACCTGTGCGATCTGGAAAACGGCCAGAAACAGACCTGCGCCCGAGAGAGCGAGAACAAGGTTCAGTTCCGGCTTCAAAAGGGTCAGAACGCGGCGATAGGTTGTGAAAAACGACATGGTATCAGTGAGCTATCGCGAATAATCCGGCCTGTCCAGCTTCGAGGCACGCGCTTTTCCTGTTGCTCCGGCTCCATTTCGGCAAAAAGCTTTGTTCCGGGGGTTCACCGCGTGCACCTGCTTTGCTAGACAGGTGCTTCTTCACATGACGAACGGAAATGACTGACCATGAATAAAATGGATGCGCGCCCTAATCCTAACAACCTTGAAGCGCTGTGGATGCCGTTTACGGCCAACCGCAATTTCAAGGCCAGGCCGCGCATGGTCTCGCGTGCCGAGGGAATGTATTATTTCAAACCGGATGGCGCGAAAATTCTCGATGCCGTCGCCGGCATGTGGTGCTGCAATGCGGGCCATAATCGCCCGCGGATTGTCGAGGCCATTCAGAAGCAGGCCGAGACACTCGATTATTCGCCGTCGTTCAGCTTCGGCTATGCGCCCGCTTTCGAATATGCGAGCCGCCTTGCGACGCTGTCGCCCGGCAAGTTGAACCATGTGTTCTTTACCAATTCAGGTTCGGAGGCTGTCGATACGGCATTAAAAGCGGCCTTGGGCTA
>JAZKID010000048.1:0-2504 GCA_040385045.1 Pseudomonadota bacterium
GATATTTGGCCAGGCTGATCTGCTTGCCGGTCTGTTCGGTACGGCGATTGCGGTGACTGCGATGCTAGCGCTTGCCGGTATGGTTGTTGCGCTCGATGCCTTCGGTCCGGTCACGGACAATGCCGGTGGTATCGCCGAAATGGCAGGCCTGCCGGAAGACGTGCGTAAATCGACCGACGCGCTCGATGCTGTCGGCAACACGACGAAAGCCGTCACAAAAGGTTATGCGATCGGTTCCGCAGGCCTCGGCGCGCTGGTGCTGTTCGCTGCGTACTCGTACGACCTCCAATACTTCACCGTGAACTCCGGCGCCTATCCGTATTTCGCGGGCGTGTCGCCGAACTTCTCGCTGCAAAATCCGTTCGTTGTTGTCGGCCTGCTGTTCGGCGGTATGATCCCGTACCTGTTCGGCGGCATGGCGATGACGGCTGTCGGCCGCGCAGCCAACGCGCTGATCGATGAAGTCCGTCGTCAGTTTCAGGACAAGGGTGTGCGCGCAGGGACAACGAAACCTGACTATGCGCGCCCCGTCGACATGCTGACCAAGGCCGCGATCAAGGAAATGATTATTCCTGCAATGCTGCCGGTTCTGTCGCCGCTCGTCTGCTATTTCGGCGTTACCTATATCGCCGGAAAATCGCATGGCTTTGCCGCGCTCGGCGCGATGTTGCTCGGCGTGATCGTCACAGGTTTGTTCGTCGCCATCTCCATGACGGCCGGTGGCGGCGCGTGGGACAATGCGAAGAAGCTGATCGAGGAAGGCCATCATGGCGGCAAGGGTTCGGAAGCCCACAAGGCAGCCGTCACCGGCGACACTGTCGGCGACCCGTACAAGGACACGGCAGGTCCGGCCATCAACCCGGCCATCAAGATTACGAATATCGTGGCCCTGTTGCTGCTCGCGGTACTGGCGCACTTCGCCTAAGAGCAAATAATTAAAATACAACCAAGGTCTTAAACTTCGTTTTTAAGGCTTTTGGCTAAGATTAAGCGGCGTGGGAAACCACGCCGTTTTTTTTATATCTGGATATTTTATGATTTATAGAACTGTTGCCGGAATTGCCGCGCTTTATGCTTGGGGTAACCCCAATCTTGATGGTTTTCGTCCGCAAGAAATTGATGCCATTTCAACCGCCGTTCATCAGGCCTTCGAACCCGTCGTAACGGAAGCAACGAATTACGCCGTAAAATATATTCCGCCTGAAGTGAAATACGCGCGCATCAATCACCCGTTCATTCTGGCTGAAAGACGGCTTGCAAAAAACAACATGTAGTAAAAGTTGCGCGATATATGCGCTTTACGTTTTGCTGATCGCGCTGAAGACTTGGTTCAGGAAGTTCATTTCCTTGCCGCCGGTCGGCGTTTTACGTGAAATGAAGTCGATGACGCGGCCGTCCTGCAAGCCGTAATTGGCAATCCGCTCGACGCGGCTGTCCTTGCCGAAATAAACCGCGAGAACCTTCTGGTCTTTCACCTGCGCGCCCATAATCGGCGACGTTTCGACCTGCTGGCTGATATAATAATACACCTCGCCGCCGATGGTGGAGGTAGTGGACGGCGTGCCGAGCACGAACTGGACCTGCTCCTTGCTGGAGCCCACAGGCACCTGCTCAAGCGAGCCTTCCTGCTGGATATAGCCACGCTGGATGGTGTTGTCGAAATTGCTGCACCCCCCGAGGTTAAGGCTTGCAAGGCAAACGGCGAGGGCGGTCGTGATACGTATGCTCATAACGGTCCTTTTTTGAGACTCCCGAGCTACCCCGCTTGGGCGTGATTTGCAATGGCTTTCAATACCTTTGCCACCCTTGCCGGAGCAGGGAAGGCTTGCTAGACCAAAAGGCTTGCTTCATGAATAAGACGCTGAGATGCATAAGCTTTCTCCTCACAAGCCCCAAGACGCGGTTTTGACGCAGGCCATCAAGGCAGGCGGTGTGCCCGCGGCCGGGGAGATCGTGGTGATTGAAGCAAGGCCGCAGCAGCGCGAAGCCTTGGCCAAACTCGGCAACCTCGACGGCATCGAAAGCCTGAAAGCGGAGCTGAACGTCAAGCCGCGTGGCAAAGAATTGCGTGTGCGCGGCAAGATTTTTGCCGATGTCGTTTATACCTGCGTCCGCAGCCTTGAGCCGTTTACGCATCATCTTGAAGAGAAAGTAGACGTCAGTTTTGCATCGCCGCAGGCACAGGCCAAAAACGTCGACCTCTCTTTTGGCGACGATATGCCCGAAGAACTGGTTGACGGGCAGGCGCGTCTCGGTGCTCTTGTGCAGGAGCTGTTTCTTCTCGCCCTTGATCCTTATCCGCACAAGCCGGATGCGGCATTCGAAGATTCCGAAGCGGCAGTTGTGGCCAGTCTGAAGCAAACATGAAAGTACGCGTATATTTATGAGCCGCCCGATCACTCTTTCCCTCGATGTCATGGGCGGTGACCATGGCCCGTCTGTTGTCATCCCGGGCGCGGCGAGCGGGGTGCCCTGGGCAGGGCTAGACTGTTGAAGGTTGTCGA
>JAZKID010000048.1:2514-4693 GCA_040385045.1 Pseudomonadota bacterium
CTTTCCGCCATCCGTCATCCTGACCTGCATTTCATCCTTGTCGGGGATGAGCAGAAAATTTCCCATGAGCTGAAAAAATGCCCGCGCGTAAAAAACCGTTCCGTCATCCGTCACACCACTGTCGCCGTGAAAATGGATGACAAGCCAAGTCAGGCTTTGCGTAGCGGCCGCTGGAAATCCTCGATGTGGCAAGCGATCGAAGCCGTGAAACACGGCGAGGCCGACGCATGTATTTCGGCAGGCAATACTGGCGCACTGATGGCGATGGCGAGATTTTGCCTGCGCAATTTTGAAAATATTGAACGCCCGGCGATCGCCGCGATCTGGCCGACGCTGCGCGGCGAGTCCATCGTGCTCGATGTCGGCGCATCGATCGGCGCGGATGCGGAGCAGCTCGTGAATATGGCCGTGCTTGGCGCGGCGATGGCACGCGCATTGTATGATCTCGAACATCCGACAGTCGGCCTTCTCAACGTTGGCGTCGAAGAAGTAAAAGGTTTAGAGGCCGTGAAGGAAGCGGCGCAGCGGCTCAGGCTCGCTAAGCTGCCCGGTCTTCAATATGAGGGCTTTGTCGAAGGCACGGATATCGGCAAGGGGACTGTCGATGTGATCGTGACTGAAGGCTTTGCCGGTAATATTGCACTAAAAACTGCTGAAGGTACGGCAAAGCAGATTTCGGAATATCTGAAAGCGGCGCTTGGCCGCACATTTTTATCACGCCTCGGCGCCTTGCTGGCCATGAATGCATTCAAGGCGCTGAAAATGAAACTCGATCCGCGCAAGGCGAACGGCGGCGTGTTTCTGGGGTTAAACGGTATCGTCATCAAGAGCCATGGCGGCACGGATGATTTCGGTTTCGCAAGCGCGATCGATCTCGGCTACGACATGGCAAAAAATAATTTCATGAAAAAACTTGCCGAAGACGAAGCGCGTCTGAAAGAACAGCACCTGATCGGCCCTGATGTCGTCATCACGCAAGAGGCCGTCGCATGATGCGGACTGTTGTTCTGGGTGTCGGCAGTTATCTGCCGCAAAAACGCGTCACCAATGCCGAGCTTGAAAAAACGGTCGAGACGTCGGACGCGTGGATCGTCCAGCGTACCGGCATCATGGCGCGCCATATTGCGGCCGATGACGAGCTGACATCGGACCTCGCGATAAAAGCGGCGCAGGCGGCGTTGAAAAATGCAGATGTGGATGCTAGCGACATTGATCTTATCGTTCTCGCCACATCGACGCCGGACAATACATTTCCCGCAACCGCGACGACAGTTCAGGCGGCACTCGGTATTACGCAAGGCGCAGCCTTCGATGTTCAGGCGGTCTGCACGGGTTTTATTTATGCATTGAGCGTTGTCGACGCCCTTTTGAAAACGGGCCAGCACAAGCGCGCGCTGATCATCGGCGCGGAAACCTATTCACGCATTCTCGACTGGACCGACCGTGGCACATGCGTGCTGTTCGGTGACGGCGCAGGCGCAATTGTCGTCGAAGCGCAGGATGAAATATCGGCCGGCACGCGCGGCATGATCGCGACGAAACTGCGCTCCGACGGGCGCCATAAATCGAAACTCTTCGTCGACGGCGGCCCGTCGTCCACAGGCACAGCCGGCAAGCTGCGCATGCAGGGGCCGGAAGTTTACAAACTCGCCGTCGGCATGGTGCCGCAAATCGTCGAGGATATTCGTGCCGCACCAGGCCAACAAGAGAATCATCGATGCGACTGCCGACAAGCTGGGCATTTCGCGTGAGCGGGTCGTGCTGACAGTGGCCGACCATGCCAACACCTCGGCGGCCTCTATCCCGCTCGCGCTCTCTGTTGCAGTGCAAGATGGCCGCGTCAAAAAGGGCGATCTTCTATTACTAGAGGCTATGGGCGGCGGCTTTACCTGGGGGGCGGCCCTGCTTCACTGGTAAGTGGGCACAAGGCCAAAAAACGAATTGACGATCAAGGGCTTCAGGGAATATCTTAAAGGAACGGTGGGGGGAACCACATGACATCGCAGAAAAAGAATGGTGAAAAGACAATCACCCGCGCAGATCTCTGCGAAACAGTTTATCAGCGTGTCGGCTTGTCGCGCTCGGAAAGTGCAGATCTCGTCGAACAGGTGATCGCAGCAGTATCTGACGCCGTCGTTGACGGGCAGAACGTCAAGCTTTCATCTTTCGGTTCATTTGT
>JAZKID010000048.1:4703-5064 GCA_040385045.1 Pseudomonadota bacterium
AGCGCATCGGCCGCAATCCGAAAACAGGCGAAGAAGTGCCGATCGCGCCGCGCCGCGTTCTTGTTTTCAAACCATCGAATATCCTCAAGGCCACCATCAACGGCGAGTCCACGGAAGGCCTCAATGACTGAGCCCGCCACTGCGTACCCGCGCAGTACGGATAAGGCCCCGGACGCTTACCGCACGATTTCGGAAGTGGCGAACGAGCTTGGACTTCCCCAGCATGTCTTGCGGTTCTGGGAATCACGCTTCGTCCAGATCCGTCCGTTGAAACGCGGCGGCGGCCGCCGCTATTACCGGCCCGATGAAATCTCGCTGCTCAAGGGCATTCAGCATCTTCTTTATAATGAAGGCTATACCA
>JAZKID010000048.1:5074-7587 GCA_040385045.1 Pseudomonadota bacterium
GACGCAGGGCGTGCGTATTGTGCAAGGCCTCGGTGCCGGTCGCGCGATGCCGGTTGTCGGTGAAATCGAAACGGAAGAACAGGATCTTGTCATTGATGAGATTAAGGACAATGTTCAGCCAATCAACTTTAAACTGGAAAGCGAAGACGACGAACCTGAAGTGGACGTCGAGGAAGCGCTCGCCAAGGCTTATGATGCACCCGAGCAAATGGATGATCATAACGACGAGCCGTCACTTTTCGATGCCCCTGTCCGTCAGCCTGCACCCATTGCGCCGCCAGCGATTATAGAAACTGCCACGTCGCAAAAATCTTTTGATGCAGGCAGCTTGGCTAAGCTCAAAAACCTGCGCGCTGATCTGCAGGCCATCCGCGATAAAGTCGAACAGCAAAGCGCCTGACAGGCGCTCTTGAGCTGTACCTGCCGTGCTATAATGAGTAAATTATCGGAGTGTAGCGCAGCCGCGGCGAAAGTTTATCTTGTGCCGCAAATATTGAATCCAGGCTCTTGTGCTGTATAACGAATAAATTGTCGGAGTGTAGCGCAGCCTGGTTAGCGCACTTGTCTGGGGGACAAGGGGTCGTGGGTTCGAATCCCGCCACTCCGACCATTATTTAAGCGTAGCATCGAACCCACGTTTTAATTTATCGTTCGGATCAAGCCTCACTGGTGGTTCGAATCCCGCCACTCCGACCATTTCAATCAACAGTGTGGTTTGAATATGAATTACGATTTTATTTTTGAGCTCGAAAAGAAGGAATATGATCCGGTCTATTGCCAGACGGATGAATTTCTGAATTCTGTTCTTCATCCCGATTTTTTTGAAATTATCCCGTCGGGCATCAAGTACGCACGAGAAGACGTCATTGATTTGCTCGTTAACAAAATGCCGCCACGTAAAACAACTTTCAGTGTACCGAAGATTGAGCAACTGGCCGGCGATATTGTTCTGATCACGTATGACATGAAGGTCGAAATCGAGAATGAACCGCCAAAATATACATATCGTGCTTCCATATGGCGGCAGGTCGGCGAGCAATGGCTTCACTATTATCATCAGGCGACGATAAGGACGCAGGCTACTTGAGTTTTTCTAATTTCGTTTTTACTGCCGCGGATTGCTTTTGTCGTAATTTTCCACAGCGCCACGATATTCTTCCGACTTCAAAATAAGCGGCATGTAACGGATCTTTCGTTTTTTGTTCAGCGGAAAACCGCTTCCTGAAATGCTGCCGCGCGCGCCGCAATATTTATTGCAATGGCTGTCATTATCCGAAAACACAATTTGCCCGTCTTTCGCCTGAATGTTCAGGATGCATATATCTTCAGCGTCACCATCCTTGAAAATAAAACTGCCTTTCGTGCCGGTATGTTTGGCGATGCCCGAAAGATCGCAGACATGTGCATTGTAGAATTCGAGGTGCAGTTTGAAATAAGCGGCATTGTCACGCACATGCAAGAATTCGAAAATATCTTCGGCCATATATTCCGTGCCGTCGACAAGCCCGCTTTTAAACTGTGTTTTATAAACACCTTCAAGCCGTTTAATATCGGCAGCGCCGTCGCTGGCGAAAGCAGGTAAGGGCAGGAGAAGGCCGATTAAAAGAGCCATAAATACCAGCTTGTTCAATTGGCTCTCCATGCTATGACTGTCCGCCATGACATATGTCATTGCCACTTTCTATCACTTTTTCGATTTTGCGAACCACGCCGCAGAAAAACCTGCGCTGCTGCAAAAAATGCTGCAGCTGGATATCAAGGGCTCCATTCTTGTTGCGCCTGAAGGGTTCAACGGAACTGTTTCGGGCTCGCGCGATGCGATCGATACGCTCCTCCAATTTTTAAAGGACAGCATCGCCAAAAGCGATTTTGAGCATAAGGAAAGCCTGGCTTCCACCAAGCCGTTCGGCCGCGCGAAAGTGCGCCTCAAAAAAGAAACCATTTCACTTGGGGAACCAACGGAAATTGAAAATATCGGAAGTTATGTCGAGCCTGAAAACTGGAACGATCTGATTGCCGATCCAGATGTCGTGCTGATCGATGCGCGTAACGATTATGAGGTCGCGCTAGGTACTTTTGAAAATGCCGTCAATCCGCAAACGCGCGGTTTCAAACAGTTGCCCGATTTCGCGCGCCAGTTGCTCGATGGCGACAAGAACAAAAAAATCGCGACGTTCTGCACCGGTGGCATCCGCTGTGAGAAATTTACCTCATGGCTTGTCGGGGAGGGGTATAAGAATGTTTTCCACCTGAAAGGCGGCATCCTGAAATATCTTGAGGATATACCGGTGTCTGAAACGAAATGGCGCGGAGAATGCTATGTGTTCGATGACCGCGTTGCCGTCGACCATGATCTTCAGCCGACGAAAAAATTTCATCTCTGCTCAAATTGCGGCGATCCGCTTCAGGCAAAGCAGCGTCTCTGTGCTGCCTGTTCGACAGCAGCTGCACAGGCGAATTAACGCATTTCTTTTTTCAGCGTTTCATCCTGCGAAAGAAAAATCTTATACCAC
>JAZKID010000048.1:7678-18993 GCA_040385045.1 Pseudomonadota bacterium
GAATTCGTTTTTATTTTCACCCATCCAGCTTTGGTTGAGAATAAAAACTTCTCCCGTATCCGCCTTTAAAATCGTTTTCTTGATAATGCCCGGGTACGCAGGGTTCGGCGGCAATGCGAAAAAATAAATCTGCAGTTTTTCTTTATTCAAAAGAATAATCTCATTAAGCGTGGTCTTGACCGTAAGATTTTCATAACGGTCTCCAAGCGCATCGAGATAGGCTTTCTGTTTGGGTGATGTCATGACGCTCTGGCCGAAAGCAGGCTCTTCAGCGAGCGTTCCCTTGACCAGTTCTTTTTTATTGTCGGCATGAACGGGCGAGGGGAAAGCCATCAGGCAAGCGCCGAAGCACGCAATGATTTTTAGCCGTTGTAACATGATGTATTCTCCATCAAATAGGACACAGGCATAATTGCTATCCAGTTTAGCAGATATCGCTTTATCAATTGCCGGATATGGAATAAAAATATGAACGAATCCGAGGTTCTCCCATGAAAAATTTATCTGCCCAAAGCTCTTCCGAGAATTTTCAAAACGCGCTGTCTTTGCCTCTCAATGACGGACGAAGCGTTCCGCAATTGGGTTTCGGGACATGGCAAATTCCTGACGATCAGGCTACGCGTTGCGTCAAAGATGCGCTAGATGCCGGGTTCCGTTCGATCGATACGGCCGCGATTTATAAAAACGAAAAAGGTGTCGGTGAGGGCATTCGCAATTCAGGTATCCCGCGCGAAGATATTTTTATCGCGACGAAGTTGTGGAATGACGATCAGGGCTACGATACGACGCTGCAGGCTTTCGACGAGAGCATGAAAAAACTGCAGCTTGATTATGTCGATCTTTATCTCATTCACTGGCCTGTGCCGCGTGCAAAAAAATTCCTCGACACGTGGCGCGCTTTTATCAAACTGCAGCAGGATGACCGCATCCGTTCGATCGGCGTATCGAACTTTCAGTCCGCTCATTTGCAGCTGCTGATCGATGAAACCGGCGTGACGCCGGTGATGAACCAGATTGAATTGCATCCGCAATTTCAGCAGGACGATCTGCGTGCGTTTCACGCCAGACACAAGATCGTCACAGAGTCGTGGAGTCCGCTCGGGCAAGGCAAAATTCTGAAAAACAAGACGGTGCTGGCTTTAGCGCAAAAGCATAAGAAAACGCCTGCGCAGGTGATTATCCGTTGGCATATCGACAATGGCCTCGTCGTTATTCCGAAATCGTCGACGCTTTCACGCATTGCGGAAAACTTTGATGTCTTTGATTTCACGCTTGATGCGGCGGATATGAAAGAAATGGCTGCGCTCGACAGCCGCAATGGACGCATCGGCCCGGATCCCGACGATTTCAACTAAGGAAAATCCATGAAAAACGGTTTCGAAAACGCACTGGAGCGCGGGCTTTTCGCGAGCAGGTGGCTGATGGCGCCGATCTACATCGGCCTCAGCCTCAGTCTGTTTCTGCTTCTGGCGGGCTTCGGGAAGGAAATCTGGCATCTTTTCAGCCATTTCAGCGAACTGGGCCAGAACGACATTATCCTTGGCATCCTGTCGCTTATCGATTTGTCGCTGGCGGGAAACCTGCTGCTGATTGTGGTTTTTTCAGGCTACGAGAATTTCGTGTCGAAAATGGACACCGGCGGCCATGAAGACCAGCCGGAATGGAAAGGTACAGTCGATTTCTCAGCGCTCAAGCTGAAGCTGATTGCCTCGATCGTCGCGATTTCGGGGATTCATTTGCTCAAGGTATTTATGGACATCAACAAATATTCAGAGACGCAGATTACCTGGATGCTCGCCATCCATGTCACATTTGTTATATCCGGCGTCTTGCTGGCATTGATGGATTACATTTCCGTCGGTACCAAGATGCGCAAGAAGGCTGACAAATAAACAGGCCGCACAAAATGCCAGAACGGCATAACCGATATCTATTTGTCTTATAATATAGATTATGGAACTATTTTATTAGCCAAGCTGGATCAAAGACTTATTTTGAAGCCATCCCATGCTGGCTCAGCATTTTGCGGCAGTTGTGCAGCAACGACTGCATAATCCATATCATTGTGCATGTTCGTCAAAATCGCGCGTTTGGGTTTAAAGCGGTCAATTGCTGCCAAGGCATCGTTCAATGAAAAATGGCTGGGATGCTGTTTGTCGCGCAGTGCGTCGATGATCCACACATCAAGACCGTGAAAATGGCTTTCATATGCGGCTGTAATACCGTTCAGGTCCGGCGTGTACATCAAGCCGCCGAAACGGTAGCCGGTCGCGGTGATCGAGCCATGCGGTACAGGCACGGGCAAAGCGTCGATATCGCCTCCTTCGCCTGAAATGGTAATTGGCCTGAGCGGCCGCGCTTCATGCAGGTTCAGGATCGGCGGATAATCGCTCCCTGATGGTGCCGTGAAGCAATAACCGAACCGCGTGCGCAACATGTCGGCGGTCTGGGCATCGGCGTGGACATCAATCCGGCGGCGCATGTTCAGTACCAGTCCGCGCAGATCATCGATGCCGTGCGTATGATCCGCGTGTTCATGCGTAAACAGCACGCCATCAAGCGCGGTCACATCAGCTTCTAGCAATTGGTCACGCAAATCGGGTGATGTGTCGACGAGCACACGCGTTATATTATCGCTCGATGTTTTTTCGACAAGAAGCGAACAACGGCGCCGGCGGTTTTTGGGGTTATTCGGATCACACGTGCCCCAGCCCTGGCCGACACGCGGCACACCGCCGGAGGATCCGCAGCCAAGAATGGTAAAGTGAAGCGTCATTGTTTTTATCTAACAACGCGCGGCATTTTTGAAAACAGCCGCAAGGCATTTTCTGTGGTGAGATGCGCCATCTCGTCGAGATTTTTTCTCTTCAGGTCTGCCAAAAATTGTGCCGTATGCGCAACATAAGCCGGCTCATTTCGCTGGCCGCGATGCGGCATCGGCGCAAGATAAGGCGCATCCGTTTCGATCAGGATTCGGTCATCCGGTGTTTCCATGGCGGCGGCCTGAACTTCCTTGGCATTCTTGAATGTCACGATGCCGGAAAAAGAAACATAAAGACCGAGCTTAAGGCCGCGCCGCGCCAGTTCGATACCGGATGAAAAGCAGTGCAGCACGCCTGTGAACGCGCCTTTGTTCATTTCATCTTCAAGCACATCACCGATATCCTTGTCGGCTTCACGGGCATGAATGACAATCGGCAAGCCGCTTTTCCGCGCGGCATCGATATGCGTTCTGAAACCGCGCATCTGCGCATCGCGGGGCGAACGGTCGTAATGATAATCGAGGCCGGCCTCGCCGATGCCGACGACTTTCGGATGTTTTGCAATTTCAAAAATTTCATCCGCCGTAATGCCGTCTTCAGCAGCATCGCCGGAATTGTGTGGATGCGTGCCGATGGTGCAAAAAACGTTCGGATATTTTTCTGCGATCATTCGCAGTTTTTCGAATTCGTGAATGCGCGTCGAGATCGTGATCATCTGCCCGACATTGGCCTTTTCGGCACGTGCGAGCATACCTGAAAAATCTTCAGAAAAATCTGGAAAATCGAGATGGCAATGCGTATCGATCAGCATTCAGGCAGCAGGTTCTGCGGGTGCTTCATAACGCGGGAACAGTGCGACAGGTGCAGGCAGCGTTTCGCCGCCCTTGAGCGGTGAAGATTCAAGGTTCGAAAAATTACGCGCATTTTTGTCGACGCCGAGAAGATCGAGCAGTTTTGCACAAGCCTCCGGGATCACAGGCTGCAATAGAATGGCGAAATGACGCAACGCTTCGGCCGTCATCCACATCACACTCGCAAAACGCTCCGGATTGTTTTTGCGCAAGGCCCAAGGTTCGCTTGCGGCGAAATAACGGTTGGCGTCACCGATGATTTTGAAAACGTCGTTGAGATAAGTATGCAATGCGTAATCTTTAATGGCATTGCGCGCCTGCGGCAGCATCTGCCGCAATGATGCCATCAACGCTTCATCTTCGGCCGAGAGCGAATTCGGCTTTGGTAAAATGCCTTCGCAGTTTTTCGCAATCATCGACAGCGAACGTTGCGCAAGATTGCCGAGATCGTTGGCAAGCTCTGAATTGAGACGCGTGATGATAGCATCCGCGCTGTAGCTTCCGTCCTGCCCGAAACTGACTTCACGCAGGAAAAAATAACGCACGGCATCGACGCCGAAATGTTCGACCAGAGAAAACGGATCAATGACGTTACCTGTCGACTTCGACATTTTCTCGCCTTTGACGGTGAGAAAACCATGCGCAAAAACGCGCTTGGGCAATGGAACGCCCGCCGACATCAGGAAGGCCGGCCAGTAGACGGTGTGAAAACGAATAATATCTTTGCCGATAATATGTACGTCGGCCGGCCAGAAACGTTTGCGCTCGCCCTCTTCGATCCATCCCGTCGCGCTGAGATAATTCGTCAGCGCATCGACCCACACATACATGACGTGCTTCTCGTTGCCGGGCACGGGCACGCCCCAGTTGAATGTCGTGCGCGAGATCGAAAGATCCTGGAGCCCGCCTTTGACAAAGCTCATGATCTCATTGCGTTTGAAACCCGGCGAAACAAAATCCGGCTGCGTTTCATAAAGTTTCAGCAGCTTGTCCTGATATTGCGAAAGACGAAAAAAATAACTTTCCTCTTCCGTCCATGTCACCGGCGTGCCCTGCGGCCCGACGCGCACACCGTGCTCGTTCAGCTGCGTTTCGGCCTCGGCATAATAAGCTTCGTCGCGGACCGAGTACCAGCCCGCATAACGGTCGAGATAAATATCGCCATTCGCTTCCATGCGCTTCCATAATTCGGCGACAGTTTTGTAATGCCGCTCTTCGGTCGTGCGGATGAAATCATCGTTTGATGAATTGAGCACCTTGCACATTTCACGGAAACGTTCAGCATTGCGGTCTGCGAGAGCGCGTGGGCTGATGCCTTCCTTATCCGCCTGCTGCTGCATTTTCATGCCGTGCTCGTCGGTGCCGGTCAGGAAGAAGACGTCGTAACCATCAAGGCGTTTGAAGCGCGCGACGGCATCGGTCGCGATCAGCTCATAGGCATGGCCGATATGCGGCTCGCCATTGGGATAGGAAATGGCCGTAGTGATATAGAATGTTTTGCTCATCAAATGGTCCTTCAGGCCGCAACCGCATGTGCCGACATCAGGCGCGACAGTTCAAGGAATTTTGTCAAAAAGAAGCTTTTCCGGTCGAGATTATAGATCGTGACCGATTTAGCTTGCCGTTGAAACTGCTCTGCATAGCCGGCTAAGTAGCCGGCTAACTGATGCTGAGATGCAGCAATGGCCGTTGCATGGCACCATTCGGAAACCTGCGTCACGCTTTCCATGAAGCTGTCTTCATTTTTACGTGCCAGCGTTTCGCTGAACTGCTGCACAGCTTTCACGTCTGAAAACGGCAGCCTCTCAAGCAGGGCGGCCAGCGTTGTTCGCTCATGAAGGCCGTGGCCCGAAAGCAAATTCAGCGCCGTGCGCACGCTGCCATGAGAGAAAGTTTCAACGGCCTCGATATCACCTGTTCCCGCTTCGGGCATGACGTGAAGAACGGCTCTCATCAGGTCTTTTGTGTCGAGCGGCGTAAGGTTCAGCTTCTGGCAACGCGAGCGCAGGGTCGTCATCACCCTTCCCGGCTGATGCGCGATCAGGAAAAACAGGCAGCGCGGAGGCGGCTCCTCGAGCATTTTCAAAAGCGCATTTGCAGCACTCATATTCAACGCATCTGCACTATCGATAATCGCAACACGCCAGCCGCCCGTGCCGGAGGTCGATTGCATCTGCTCGATCAGTGCGCGCACCTGCGCAATTGAAATAATCTTCTTCGATTTTTCATCGTCATGCTCAACGGCGTGGCAGTCCGGATGCGCGCCGACGGCCACCTGATGAAACACAGCACTCCTATCTGATACGGAAAGATCACTGACATCTTGGGCCGACGTGAGATCAGGGTGCGACAGGATAAACCGTGCAGCGCGGTAAGCGAATGTCGCTTTGCCGATGCCGTGCGGCCCGCCGATCAGCCAGGCATGATGAAGGCGGCCGGAGCGGCAGGCATCGAGAAAAACCTGCTCGGCCGCGGCATGCCCGAAAAGCTCTGCCTGCCCGCGCGGGTGCGGATAGATCTGCGCTTCTGTCTCAAAGGTGCGGGCTTTAGCCATGGCCTATTCTTTTGCGAAACCGCGATGTTCCGCAAGGGCATTCCACGCTTTTTCCAGCATCGCATCGGGCGTCTGCTCGCCATCGAGAATAATACAGCGCTCCGGAAAGCGGCTGGCGATATCGAAAAAAGCGGCGCGGATCTTGCGGTGGAAGCCGATTTCCTCGGACTCGAAACGGTCGGTGCGGCCGGCGCGCAATTTGACGCGCGCGAGGCCTTTTTCAGGCGCAATATCGACAATGAATGTCAGGTCGGGTTGCGTATCGCCGACAATCAGCTTGTCCATGCGCTCGATCATCTGCCGCTCGACACCGCCGACATACCCCTGATAAACGCGCGTTGAATCCGCGAAGCGATCGCAGATCACGACTTTATCTTCTTCGAGCGCAGGACGGATAATCTCTTTAAGATGCTCATCGCGTGCCGCAGCGAACAAAAGCGCTTCCGTCATCGAACCCATCTTACTTGCGGCGCCGGAGAGAAGAACTTTGCGAATTTCCTCGCCCTTCGGTGTGCCGCCAGGTTCGCGCGTCATGACAACAGTAATATTTTTCTCTTCAAATTTTTGTTGCAAGCCGCGCGCAAGCGTACTTTTGCCCGCACCTTCTCCGCCTTCCAGCGTGATAAAAAAGCCCTTCTTCGCGACAGCAGTCATTGTTTAGAACAGGCTCCGCACCAGCTCCTTGGCGGCATCGACCGCGCGCTGTGTCATCGTGCCTTCTTCAACGGCTTGGCCTGCATAGAGCGGCTGCTCCTGCACCATGACGTCATTATAATAAAGCTGCAGTCTGGCAAGTTCCTTGCCATCCTCGACCGGTGCAATGACCGGACCTTTGTAAACCACCTTGGCCTTGATATCGCGCGCCTGCGCCGTACGCTGCACGAGAATGGACACGTCGCTTTTCACGACCAGCGGAACGCCGCCGATGGTGCCGCCAAACACGCTTGCATCACCTACGGAAGAATTCGCAGCGAAAAGCTTGCGCGCTTCGAAGGCACGGAAACCAAAGGTGAGAAGTTTTTTCGCTTCGATCGCGCGGTCTTTTGGTGTTTTCAGACCGTTGACGACAAGCACGAGGCGGCGGCCATCCTGCACGGCAGAACCGACAACGCCGTAACCCGATTCAGACGTGTAGCCCGTCTTCACGCCGTCGGCGCCTTCGAATTCATCGAGCAGCGGATTGCGATTATGTTGTGCCGCCTTGATTGTCCATGAAAATTCGCGTTCCGAATACCATTTATAAAAATCCGGATAAGTGTTGATGATGTGGATCGCAAGTTTGGCGAGATCGCGCGCCGTGGTGCGCTCTTTCGGGTCCGGCAGACCGGTTGAATTTGCAAAAGTCGAATTTGTCATGCCGAGCTTTTTAGCGCGCTCGGTCAGGGCTTCGGCATACAGGCTTTCGCTGCCTGCCAGATTTTCAGCAAGCACGATACACGCATCGTTCGCCGAAATAATCATCGCGCCGCGTAGCAGATTGCGCACGCTGATCTTGCTGTTGAGTTCGGCGAACATCGTCGAACCGCCCGAACCCGCGCCGCCGTTGCGCCATGCGTTTTCGCTGACCTGAAATTCCTGATCGAGCGAAATGCGCCCAGCTGCGATTTCGTTGAACACATATTCCTGCGTCGCGAGTTTGGCCATGGATGCCGGCGCCATCGGCGTATCGGCGCTTTTTTCCATCAGTACCGTGCCGGTTCCGGCATCGACAAGAATTGCGTAAGGCGCGGCCGTTTCGATCAACGGTTTTGCGTTTTGCGCGAAAAGCTGATGCGGAAATGCGACAAGCGCAACGGCAACAAAAAGAGACCGGTAAACTGATGTGGAATGCATGTTCAACAATTGAAAATAAGAGATGATAAGGAAGGGCTTGGGCTCTTCCCTATCACATCCTGAAGAGTTGTGCACCCGTCGCGCCCTGGCTCCGCGCCTGATTAAGGGCTTTCTGGGCAGCGGCTTCGTCATTGAACGGGCCGACATTGACCTGGTAAAGCGTGACACCGCTGATTTTCTCCATCTGGATGGAAGCGCTGCCAAACTTCATGAGATTATCGCGATAGCGTGTGGCCTGTGCAGGGTCGCTAAAGCTGCCGACGCGGACAATCTGCGTCGCTCCGGGAGGAATAGCGCTCGTCTCGGTGATTTCAGCCGGCTGTGCATAAGGCCATTTTTTCTCAGGCTCGGCATAAGCGAGCGCGGTGCCCGAATTCTGAACCGCTTCGAGGCCGATACGTTCATCGTCAGCTGGCGCTGCGACATTGTTCAATGAGGCGACGGCATAAGATGAATTCGGCACCTGTGCTTCCGCCTGTGCGATAGCGCGCTGTTCCGGCAACACGTCAGCCAAAGCGACGCGGACAGGGTTCGCCTGGTCACCCGGCTCGATCGATGCCCAGACAGGCACCGGCGCGATGCTTGCGACTTCCTGTTTCGTGAGCGTGCGGCCGTTCTGTTTGACCTGTGCTGTCAGCCATTTGTCGTCATTGCCGTGAAGCGGTGCTTTGCCGATATAATCGACGCGGACTTTTCCAAGCCCGCCGCTATGCGTGCCGAGCAGTAGCGCGGCGCGTTTTGAAAGATCGATCACGCGGTTCGAATGATACGGCCCGCGGTCATTGATGCGAACGACAACCGAGCGGCCATTTTTCGTGTTCGTCACACGCGCATAAGACGGCATCGGCAATGTGGGGTGCGCGGCAGAAAGCGCGTACATATTGTAAATTTCGCCATTGGCGGTTTTGCGGCCGTGGAAATCGTCACCATACCATGACGCAACGCCGGCAGCCGTGTAGCCCGGCTTGTCCTGCGGATAATACCAGAGACCGCGGACCTGATAAGGTTTGCCGACGCGGTAAATACCGCCGCCGCGCGGAACGGGTTCGCCCATCGCCACAACGCGCTGGCTGGCTGAAACGCCATATTCACTTGGAGAAAAACCACGGCCCGCCTGCTGCGTTTCGCTGCAGCTTGCCAATAACAGACCGATCGCTGTCGCAAAAAACAGGCCGATCAGTTTCGATTGATCGGCAACAAGGTTCCTTGTCTGTGTCATCACAGGCATGCTCTTCGTCTCCCCGATGCCCCTGCCGCTTTAAACGCTGCGGCTCCTTTGCGGGCAAAATTCACACGAACCCTGAATTTGAGGGTTTTGCCTCAATTCGAAGTTAAGCACAAAGACTTTTCGCGTCTTTTTTAAGGTCAGGCTTAAAGATTGGTGAAAGCGCACTGCGCCGCAAGCTTAATCCTTGCAAAACAACAGGAAATTTGCACAATTACGTTTGTTTCCGGAAGGGTGGCCGAGTGGTTTAAGGCTCTAGTCTTGAAAACTAGCGAGGGTGCAAGCCCTCCGTGAGTTCGAATCTCACCCCTTCCGCCATCATGCTCAAAGTTTCGAAGAGCAGCTATGAAGCTGCTCTTCACGCAAAGATTTCAAGGAGATTGTATGCCTAATGCCGTTCGTCTGCATCGTGTTCTGACAGCCAGCCCCGAAAAAGTTTACCGCGCGTTCATCGAGGCCGATGCGCTGGCAAAATGGCTGCCGCCAAACGGCTATACATGCACAGTGCATCATCTGGAAGCGAAGGCAGGCGGCACTTATAAAATGTCGTTCCGGAATTTTACGACAGGGCAAAGCCACGCATTCGGCGGCGAATATCTCGAACTCGTTCCCAATCAGCGGTTGCGCTATACCGATAAGTTCGACGACCCTAATCTGCCCGGTGAAATTCAAGTCACGGTCACGCTCAAAAAAGTTTCTTGCGGAACGGAACTGAATATTTCGCAGGAAGGCATACCGGATGCCATCCCGGCTGAGCAATGTTATCTCGGCTGGCAGCATTCGCTGCGCAACCTTGCGAAACTGGTCGAACCGGACATCAAGGAGTAACGTGATTTCTTAACCGGAAAAATTACTATAATTAAATGACACCCCATTTTCCTTATACACTCATCGACCTGACACATTCGCTCTCACCTGAAATCCCGACATGGGACGGGTCATGCGGGTTCGATCATCAATGCTGTTACGATTACGAGCCTGCGGCCGAGTACCAGTTCCGACTGCATAAAATTGCGATGAACGAGGGTATCGGCACGCACATGGATTCACCCGCGCATTGTTTTGCAAACGGCATGACGATCGACCAACTGCCGCTCGCCGGTCTGATTTCGCCTTGCATTGTGATCGACATATCCACCGTCGCGCATGAGCGCACCAAAGTTTCAGTTCAGGACATCGAAAATTTCGAAAAAGAGCACGGCACCATTCCGCACGGAAGTTTCGCGATGATCAAGACGGGCTGGGAGCGTTTTTGGGCAACGCCTGAAAAATATCACAATAACCACCTTTTTCCCTCCGTTTCGCGCGAGGCGGCCGCATTTCTTCTCGATCGCGGCATAACAGGTCTTGGCATCGATACATTATCGGCCGACCACGGCGATGAAGGGTTCCCGGTTCACAAACTTGTTCTGGGTACGGGAAAATATCTTGTCGAAAATGCCGCCAATCTCGATGCGCTGTCGCCGCGCGATGATTTCATTATGATCGTACCGATGAAAATCAAAAACGGCAC
The DNA here is from genome assembly GCA_040385045.1 of Pseudomonadota bacterium. Classification (GTDB taxonomy): domain Bacteria; phylum Pseudomonadota; class Alphaproteobacteria; order Rhizobiales; family UBA4765; genus JAZKID01. The sequence goes on from JAZKID010000048.1 coordinate 18,417, forward strand.
TGAAGCGCCAATCAGGCTTATTGGATTGCGCAAAAAATAGAAATAAAAAAGGAGGCTGAAAGCCCCCTTCTTGGATTAAAAACCAGCGAATTAATTACTGATTGCTTTCGCGTGATGGACGGTTCGGATCTGTCTGTGTCTTGTTCGGTTGATCCGGACGAGCATTCGGCTGGTTCTGTGGTTTGTTTGGCTGGTTCTGGTTATTTTGGTTTGGCATAATTTATGCACTCCTGATTTATCAAAGCCGGAAAAACTCCAGCGACGTAAATAAAACGTGCGGGAATCGTGATCGTTCCCTCTTTATAAAACCAAATAATCGACGGTAATTATTGCGGCGCGGTAACCTGTTGCGTGTCAAGGACTTTAATATTTCCCTGCACAAACCAGTCCATTGTTTTCAACATGGTATCGCCTGCCGTCTCGTCTTTTTTCAGCCGCTCCGTGCCCGCTTTATCGAGAATGGGGCCGGTGAAAATTTTCAGCATATTATCAATGAGCTGCTGGCGAACATTGACGGCGCTGTTGCGCACATCGTCACTAATATGTGCAAACGGCCCGAGCGTCACGATACCTTCAC
>JAZKID010000048.1:19003-21988 GCA_040385045.1 Pseudomonadota bacterium
CAGAGATAAGTCGCCGTCCACTTGCCTTCCAGTGCCGCGCCGACACGCTTGATGTAATAGCCGCTCCAGTCATGTATGACGGAGGTAATCTGTGTCTGAGGCGCGAAGGATGACATATCCGCCGCGTTGCCGAACACTTTTACGCCATTCTGTTCCGCAACCTGCGCCGGCGCAGGTGTCTCCGTTTGAAACGCCAGCACGTCAGCGCCTTGCGCAATCACATCGCGCGCGGCGTGCGCCTCTTTTTCCGGCGCAGGCGTTTCGCCGGATGTGGCCATTACAACGGTGATATTCGGCTTCACGGTTTGTGCGCCGAGCGTATAGGCGTTGAGATCGCGCATGGTGGTTGCGTTCATATCGGCAGCAACGTAGCCGATGATGCCCGTCTCCGTCACGCGTGCGGCGATCTGGCCGACAATATAACGCGCTTCGTAAAAGCGGCCGTTGAATGTCGAAATGTTATCGCCTTCGGTTGAACCATCGGCGATTTCGAAATAGACATCGGCGTATTTCTTGGCGAGCTCGGCAACCATTTTCTCGAGGCCCGGCGAGGTAATGAAAATAATCGAATTACCTTTGCGCGCAAGGCTGCTGATGACGCGTTCGCCATCGGCGTTCGGCTGAACGTTTTCGACAGTGGTGACGCTGATCTTGTCGCCATAAAATTTTTCCAGTGCCTGCCGTGCCAGATCGTGCTGGTAAGCCGAGCCGTGCATGGCGATCGTGCCCTGATGCACGATGGCAACGCCCAGCCTTTCGGAGCGGGCGGGCCCGGCGGCAAGGCAAAAAATCAGCAGAAAGATGAGATAAAACTGGCGCAGCGGCATCGTCCTGGACTAAGACTCGTCGGGAGCAATTCCACCATGTCAGCCGTTAACAAGTCAACCTGTGAAGTCGCGATTGCCGGTGGTGGCCCCGCCGGGTTGCTCTGCGCGTTGCTGCTGCATCATAAAGGTGTGAAGCCCGTGCTGATCAGCAAGCCTGCACCAAAACAGATTGGCCGCACCGTGGCGCTGATGGAAGGCTCGCTCCAGCTTTTGAAAACTGCCGGTGTTTATGATCAGGTTGCCAAGGCCGGAGAGCCGTTGCGCGCCATTCGCCTTGTCGACGATACGGGCGGTTTCTTCCGCGCGCCGACGACTGTTTTCGATGCGCATGAACTTGGGCTTGAGGCTTTCGGCCTCAACATTCCGAATGACGCTTTGCAAGCCGCGCTTGATGTAGCCGTTCGTTCATGTGACATTGAGCGTATTGAAGGTGCCATCACTTCCGCAGATTTGCAGGACAAGCATGTGATCATTCATGGTGATGATTTTGCATGCACGGCGGATGTTGTCGTTGCAGCTGATGGCCGGCGTTCCATTCTGCGCGAAGCGCTAGGCTTGAAAACAAAAAAGCACAGCTATCCGCAATCGGCTGTTACGGCGATTTTTGAACATGCAGCGCCGCATCATGGCGTTTCGACGGAATTCCATACGCGTCATGGCCCGTTCACGCTGGTGCCGCTGCAAGGCAACAAATCCAGTCTTGTCGCCGTTGTCGCGCCCGATGATGCGGAACATCTGGTGCATCTGCCGGACGATCTTTTTTGCCGCGACGTAGAGCGGCGTTGCCAGCACCTGCTCGGGAAAATGTCTCTCATCAGTCAGCGCGGCACTTGGCCGCTTGAAATGGCCGTGCCTCAACAGTTCGCAGTACAGCGGGTTTTATTGGCTGGTGAGGCAGCGCACGTCCTGCCGCCGATCGGCGCGCAGGGGCTCAATCTTGGTCTGCGCGATGCGGAAGCGGCAGCTGAAAATATTGCTTCCGCAATTTTTAGCAAAAGCGATCCCGGTTCTGCCGATGTCATGAAGCTTTATAACGACAATCGTGCGCGCGATATCCGCCCGCGCAGTTTCGCCGTCGACAGTTTCAACCGCTCGTTGCTGACGCCGTTTCTGCCTGCCCACCTGCTGCGCGGTTTCGGACTGTATCTCGCCAATAGCAATAACGCCCTGCGCAAGGGTTTGATCCGCACGGGCCTCGGTTGAGATCAAATCACTGTGAAAATACCTCAATCTCACCTGAAGAACCTTTGCTCAAATCTTGACACTCACTGTAGTCATACCTAACTGAGGGTGAGAGGTGTTCCATGCAAAATGAGATCAAATCTCGCAATGCCAAATTCGGAATAGGCGCCGCCGTACGGCATCGTCTTTTCCCGTTCCGCGGCATCGTGTTCGATATCGACCCCACTTTCGACAGTTCGGAAGAATGGTATCGCTCGATCCCGGAAGATATCCGCCCGCCGAAAGATCAGCCGTTCTATCACGTGCTCGCTGAAAATTCGCAGTCGGAATATGTCGCCTATGTTTCCGAACAGAATCTGGTCGAAGACACGGCCGACCTGCCGATCGAACATTCGCAGCTTGATGCGATTTTCGACAAGGCGGATGACGGGCGCTACATCATGCGCACGACATCGCTGAACTGATCGATGCAACCTTCCGACAAGCTTGAAGACCTGCTCGGCATTATGGCCGTTCTGCGAAATCCGCAGGACGGCTGCCCGTGGGATCTGAAGCAGACATTTTCGACGATCACATCCTACACGATCGAGGAAGCGTATGAAGTGGCCGAAGCGGCGGAGCGCGGCGATATGGCAGCGCTGTGCGACGAACTCGGCGATCTTTTGTTGCAGGTCGCTTTCTATGCCCAGATGGCGAAAGAAGATGGCGCGTTTAACTTCGATGACGTCGTCAAAAGCATTTCATCGAAACTGATCCGCCGCCATCCGCATATTTTTGCCGAGGGGGATGCAAAAACGGCGGACGACGTCAAAATTACGTGGGATGAGATCAAGCGCAAGGAAAAAGGTGCGCCGGAAAAATTACTCGACGGTGTACCTCTGGCCATGCCCGCCCTGCATCGCGCGATCAAGCTTCAGGAAAAAGCCAGCTCCGTCGGTTTCGACTGGAATGATCCGCGCGCGGTTCTTACAAAAAT
>JAZKID010000048.1:22034-24346 GCA_040385045.1 Pseudomonadota bacterium
GAAGAGCTCGACGAGTTCGAAGCTGAATTAAATATCAGCAACAAGGCCGCCGAAAAAGACGAACTGGGTGACATTCTTTTTGCGCTTACCAATCTTGCCCGTCACCGCAAGATCGACCCCGAACAGGCACTGCGCGATGCAAATGCCAAATTCTTACGCCGCTTTTCATTGATCGAGCAAAACCTGAAAGAACAGGGCCGCGGGCTGAAAGAAGCTTCACTCGACGAGATGGAAGCACTTTGGGTGCAGGTGAAAACAGCCGAGAAAGAAGCGGCCGCTAATCTATAACTGCGAAGCGTTTACGTGCCTGCGCGGCGCGGTCCGGCGGCATGCGCACATCCATGATCATCGCTTCGTTATCGTCGTCCTGCTCCGAGCCCAGAACATCGGCATGGCGATAAACCCATGTCATGCCTTCGCCGTCGCTGGTCGGAATGCGCAGGCGTAGATTTTCTTTCGTCGCGGCAAGCTGCAGTTCGATTTCTTTTAAGAGCGTATCACAGCCCTCACCGCTCAAGGCCGAAACGGCGACGGCGCGCGGTTCGTTATCCTTGCTTTTAACGCGGTTGAGCATTTCCTGCTGCGCTTCTTCATCGAGATTGTCGATCTTGTTCCAGACCTCGATGACATTCAGCGGTTTTTCCTGCCCGAAGCCGAGATCGCGCAGTGTCTTGTTCACTTCCGCACGCTGCAAGGCGCTTTCAGGATGCGAGATATCGCGCACATGTAAAATCAGATCGGCGTTGAGCACTTCTTCCAGCGTCGCCTGAAACGCGGCGACCAGCTGTGTCGGCAGGTCGGCGATAAAGCCCACGGTGTCGGAAAGAATGATTTCACCGCTCGACGGCATTTTCAAGCGTCGCAGGGTCGGGTCGAGCGTTGCGAACAATAAATCCGCCGCCATGACATCCGATTGCGTCAGCCGGTTGAACAGCGTCGATTTACCAGCGTTCGTGTAGCCGACAAGCGCGACAACCGGAAACGGGGTGCGCTCGCGGTTCTTGCGCTGCAGATCGCGCGTGCGCTTGACCTTGTCGAGATCGGCTTTCAGGCGCGTAATCCGTTCTTGAATCAAGCGCCTGTCGGTTTCGATCTGCGTTTCACCGGGGCCGCCGAGAAAGCCGAAGCCGCCGCGCTGACGTTCAAGATGGGTCCATGAGCGCACAAGGCGCGAACGCTGGAATTCAAGATGCGCCAGCTCGACCTGCAGCGACCCCTCTTTCGTCTGTGCACGCTCGCCGAAAATTTCGAGAATGAGACCTGTACGATCGATTACCTTGGCCTTGAAAGCCGTTTCCAAGTTGCGCTGCTGCACCGGCGAGAGAGCGCCATCGACATAGACGAGTCCCGCTTTTTCTTCCTCAACGATAGACGCAATTTCCTCGACCTTGCCCTTGCCAAGAAGCGTGGCTGGCCGCGGCTGCGTGATGGTTGCAAAGATAGTGGCGACGATATCAAGCGCGATCGCATCGGCAAGACCCGCTGCTTCTTCAGCCTGCGCTGCAGGCGGCCGCACATTATGCGCGCCATGTGTGCGCATTTGCGGAACGACGAGAACGACGCGCGTCGGCTCGGGCGCTGTTTCAATTGTCATGCGGGCAACAGGCGATTAATCTCCGCCGCCTTCATCGCCTTCGAACAGGCTGATCGACTGGCCGGGCATGATGGTGGAGATGGCGTGCTTGTAAACAAGCTGCACCTGTCCTTCGCGCCGCAGCAGAACGCAGAAATTATCGAACCACGTCACGACGCCCAGAAGCTTTACACCGTTGACGAGAAAAATCGTCACCGGAACTTTGCCTTTGCGGACGCTGTTCAGAAATGTGTCTTGCAGATTTTGTGTCTTTTCAGCGGCCATTGTTGTTTTTCCTTTTAACCGATGTTTTGATTTGTTTTTTTCCGGCCAGGGCCAAATCATTTCATTTTCATTTTTTATTCCTCTTTGTTTATTATTTGATTTTAATTTATTCGATTTATATTCTTATGGGCCAAAAAGAAGGTTTACACCCTACATATTTGCAGGAGTTGGTGCAGTTTTATTCAATCCTAAAACAGAATTTGAAGACGAGGAGTATTTATTGAGAGTGTACCAATTGTCTGACAGCAGCTCCTTGCTTTTAATTTTAATCGTGTCGTTCTTCATGTATTGCGGATAATAGAGGACCCGCTCCGTGCAGTAAAGATATTCTTAAATGTGAAACAGATGTGGAATATCAAAAACAAGTAGTTCATAAGCTGTTGTTGTACATTCAAAGAACATTCCAAGAACATTCTGTCCCGGGCATCAATACGTTTCAAGTGAAAGTATCGAG
>JAZKID010000049.1:0-7836 GCA_040385045.1 Pseudomonadota bacterium
GATGCGTTGCAATGTGATGGCGCAGATAAGCTTTCAGGCGCGCTTCCACCCATTCGCGGTGCGCGCCGGTCAGATGCTCGTCAGCGACGAGACGCAGCTCGGGTTCAAGTTCGCTCTCACCCGGATAAAGGCGCGCGACTTCCTGCCCCTTCCAGCGCAGCACGTTGTCGGACGATAAAATCAGCTGGTCGTTCGGCGCTTCAGCAAGAAGCTGCGCGCGTGCGATAATCGCCGCGCCCAAAACTTTTGCAGCAGCAGCGTTCAGCGTTTTTGCGCTTTCGGAATCTCCCGCTACGTCGGCGGTAAACCGAAACCCCTGCAGCTCGCCGATTTTCTGTCCTTCGACGCTGACAACGCCGTCCTGATCAATTTGCGCTTCCATAATGTCCTGGTCCTTCAGACGCCGCATCAATAGGCTGGTGCGGCGGTCGACAAAACGCTGCTCCAGCCTCTGGTGCAACGCATCCGACAACTGATCCTCTAGCGCACGCGTGCGCTCCCGCCAATGGGGTGGATTGTTGACCCAGTCCGGCCTGTTGGCGACAAAGGCCCAGGTGCGCATATGGGCAAGGCGCGTGGAGAGCGTGTCGATATCGCCTTCCAGCCGGTTCGCCGCCTCGATATGCGCGCCAATCCACGCATCGGGGATGGCGCCCGCACGCAGGATAAAACCCGCGATTTCGAGGCATAATTCGCCATGCGCGCTGGTGGAGAGTTTGCGGTAATCCGGAATCTGGCAGGCGCTCCAGAGCTTTTGCACCGCTTCAGGCGTATGCGCGAGCGAGGCAATGTCATTGTCACGCATGGCCAGTTCGAGAACGGTTTGGTCCTCCCCGCGCGGCGCTCGCGTGAGGCCTTGCGTGTTCGGCACGATGTTGAGGCTGGCATTCAGGGCCTTCAGCGATGAAAAATCGAGATCGCTGTTCCGCCATTGCAGCATGCTGAGCGGTGCAAAATCATGCGCTTCGAGTTTCTGCACCAGTTCCGGCGCGAATTCGTCTTGCCGCGCTGTCACACCAAATGTGCCGTCGCGCTTGTAACGTCCGGCTCTGCCTGCGATCTGCCCCAGCTCTGCTGGCGTTAAAGCCCTGTCCTGAAAGCCATCGAACTTGCGGCTTTGAGCAAACGCGATGTGATCGACATCGAGGTTCAGCCCCATGCCGATGGCGTCGGTGGCGACGAGATAATCGACATCGCCGTTCTGATACAGCGCCACCTGCGCATTGCGTGTGCGTGGGCTGAGCGCGCCGAGCACAACGGCCGCACCGCCTTTCTGGCGGCGGATCAGTTCCGCGATCGCGTAAACTTCGGCCGCCGAAAACGCGACGACGGCAGAGCGCGGCGGCAGGCGCGAGATTTTTTTCGATCCCGCATAAGTGAGCTGCGACAGGCGCGGCTTGTGCGCCACGACAAGGCCGGGCAGCAAATGTTGCAGCAGCGGGCGGATGGTTTCCGCGCCAAGCAATAATGTTTCAGATCCGCCGCGAAAGTTCAGGATGCGGTCGGTGAACACGTGGCCGCGATCGAGATCGGAGCCAAGCTGCACTTCATCGATGGCGACGAAATCAACCTTGAGATCGCGCGGCATCGCCTCGACCGTGCAGACATAATATTTCGCGCTGAGCGGGGTGATTTTTTCCTCGCCCGTGATCAGCGCCACCTTGGCAGCGCCGACCTTCTCAACCACGCGCGCATAAACCTCGCGCGCCAGCAGCCGCAACGGCAGGCCGATCACGCCCGTATCCCATTCCAGCATCCGCTCGATGGCGTAATGGGTTTTGCCGGTGTTGGTGGGACCTAAAAGCGCGGTCACGCCATCGCCGCGCCGGAAAAAGGCGTTATTCGAGGTAGAATTCAAGGAAAAGCTCCGCAAGCCTACGGATTGTAAAGGGAAAATTAGGACAAAACGAGTCTGAAACGGGAATGAATGAACAGATACAGAACATAAGGGGGGCGAATCGCCGACTCTTAGCGATTCATCCTCTGTTCTACACCAGCTGTAGCGTCCATGCACAGGACCCTACTACATCGTGAGGAATTTCCTGTGAAATTCCCGAATCAGGCCCTTGACGAGTCGTGCGGGCAGGCCGCAGCGCCGAAGGGGAAAAGACTCAAAGGTCAACCCGATACTTAAAATTTTAGGCAAACAGGGTTAATGAGGGGTTAAAGAGTGAACAAAAAGAGTCCGCCGCCCTTTTCGCCTCATCTCAGGTTTGCGCACTCCTACGAGGGTTTATCGTACACCCTTCCCCGCTGTTCCCGCAATTCACAGCCTGTTGAAGTTAAGACTCCAGAACATAGGGTTAAGGCAAAACGGCAGGCTTTGAAAATAAGACTGGTGCCGTTTCTTAATCGCTGCCGGAAATGTCTGGCGGTGCACAGGGATTATCATTGCTGCAACCGCTGCCTTGTTCACCAGTCGCCGCCAAAGCAACGGAAACGTTTTCCATCGTCGTCGATGTTGACGTTCCGATACGTTGAACAGCAGGAATGATGGCAAGAGCGATCGCGGCAGCTATCAGGCCATATTCGATACCCGTGGCGCCGTCCTTGCATTTCAGCAATTTTATAATCTTGGAAAAGATATCCATCGCGCACTCCTGCCAGATCAATTTATCTGCAATTGCTGAAGGCGTATGAAAATTATTTTCTAAAATTTTAAGGAATATATTTTTTTACCTGCAAAGAAAACTTACTCTTCCAGACTTGCCTGCTGGCCGTGCATCACGGAGACGCGTTTGGCGTTGATGATCAGCTTGCCGAACGACGTGCCGACCGTGATGCGCGAAATCATCAGGTAGGGCGTGCCCGCGATCGGCGTCAGCGTTGCTTCCACGTCGCGGTTTTCTTCCATATGGCTGGTCTCGGCATTTTCGGCCTTGTGGCCCGCGATCGGCCGCCACGCGGCCTTGCACACCAATGATGAGCCGCCCAGATCGCCGACGCTTTGCACCTGCTCGGTGCGGCCGTAAGCCATCGCGATATCGTAGCGCTGGCGGCCGTCATAAATTTTCAAAGTGCGGTTGCAGTTTTCCGCCGAGAGCGGCGTATCGCCTTCGCTCGGCACGAGGAACGCGCTGAGCGGATCGATCACGCCGCGCTTCACCGCATCCGTCACCGGCACGCGCGCCGCATTATACGGCGTCGGCGGGATCACGCTTTCATTGACGATCAAATTATTTTTCATCCGCAGCGAGACGCTGTTCTTCAGCGTGTCGACGGTGTTGTTGATGCCGTAAGAAATCGGCACGAGGTTGTGACCGGTGAGGCGCCCTTGCGCGGTCGCCGTGCCTTCGCCGGATGAAATCACGCGCGCAATGCCGGTGACTTTCGCGGCAACGCCGATGCTGTAGCCTTGTGAATTGAGATTGGCGGTAAGGTTGCCCTTGCCGATCGACACGCCGGCCATCGACACATCGAACACGGCTTTCACGCTCGCCTGTTCGGCCTGCGCAGATGTACCAAAAACGCACAGAGCCGTCCCCAAAAACAGGGATGCGAAAAGATGTTTCTTCTGTACCGGCTGCATCACGATGACTCGATTGTCCAAAAAACGTTGATTCGTCAGTCTAGCGCGAAAAGAGCGAAGAGAGTTTTAACGCGGCATTCACCATGTTGAATTTGCGTTTAATAGTCAGGACTTTTTCTCAGGCAGTTTAGGTGGCTCGACGACGGCCTTCTCAAGCTCGACAGTGACGGGCCCAAGCTTGGTGCCGATGCTGACGCGGTACAGGCCCATGACCTTCCCGCCGGGCAGCGGCACGAAAGCGGCTTCCATATCCGTGTTCTCGATCATGTATTTGACCTCGGGTTTTTCGGCGCGGTGGCCGCCAAGCGGCTGGTAGCGCCCCTTGCAGACCAGTGCCTCGCCCTGAAACAGGCCGGGCACGGTGACGGCTTCCTTGCGGTCCGGTGTCAGCACGAGGTCGAACCGTTCGCGCCCGGTATAGACCGGCAGCGTGCGCTTGCAGACCTCTTCAAGGCTGCCGGTTTTCACCGGGATGAGGAACGCCGCCAGCGGGTCGATCACGCCCTGCTTCATGTTTTCGGTGACAGGCACGAAATCCGGCGGCAGGTTTTCGCGCTTCGGCAGGCTGGTTTCCTTCAACACCTTGCCGTTCTGCATTTCGAGCGCGATGAGGTAGCCGTCCTTCTTGCCTTTAATATCGGCATCGAAACTTTCCGGCTTCACGGCATTGCCGACAAAACGGCCCTTGGCCTTCAACTCGGCATCCATCGGCTTGAACAGGCTGGCGAGCGCACTGGCGCGGCCCTTGCCGGTGAATTCATAGCCACCCTCATTGAGATGCAGCACGATGAAGGCGCGGCTGACCGGCAGGCCCATATAACTGGTCTGATAGATGGAGCGCACCGTCTCATCGGCCACCGCAGGCAAGCCGCTGAGAACAAAAGTTAAAACGGCGATAAAAGAGCGAAGCTTCATGGTGCCTTTATTTCTACCAGAATTGCGCTCTTTTCTTGACGAAATTGCCGTCCGGAGGTATTGAAGAGCATCAACTGGCGGGGCTTTCCCTGCCATTCTTTTTTATTCGGGAGTTTTGACCATGTCACGTGAGTGCGAATTGACCAAGAAAAAGGTTTTGAGCGGCCACAAGGTCAGCCATTCCAACCACAAGACAAAACGCAAGTTTTTGCCGAACCTCAACGTCGTCACGCTGACAAGCGACACGCTGAACCGTTCGATCCGCCTGCGCGTTTCGGCGGCCGGTCTTCGTTCTGTCGAACATCGTGGCGGCCTCGATGCCTTCCTGCTGAAAGCCAACGACGACGAATTGTCGCGCGAAGCTTTAAAGTTCAAGAAGCAGATCAAGCAGGCGACGGCCTGAGGTCTTTCTTTTTTTAATTTAAAAAGCGCCCGCACCCAGCCGGCGCTTTTTTTATGAGGTACGACATGAAAATATTTTCAATTGAGTTTGCGAAACTGGCGGCCCTGCCCGTCGCGGCGTTCAGCCTTGTTGTGCTCGCTTCCAATATCCTCGTGCAATATCCGGTGCGCGCGCTGCATCTCGACGAAGTGCTGACCTATGGCGCGTTCAGCTACCCGTTCGCGTTCCTTGTCACCGACATCACAAATCGTCGCTTTGGTGCCCCCTTGACCCGGCGCATTATCGGTTGCGGTTTCGTGGTCGCCGTTATCCTGTCGCTTTATTTTGCGACGCCGCGCATCGCCGCCGCATCCGGCCTCGCATTCTTTCTCGCCAACCTGCTCGACGTGCAAATTTTTGAGCGGTTGCGCGATAAAGCCTGGTGGCTGCCGCCGCTTGGCTCGTCGATTATGTCATCGGCGCTCGACACTGTGCTGTTTTTCAGCATTGCCTTCATGGGCGATGCGATGATGTCGGCGCCCGTCGGCCTGTTCGGCACAACCGTGCCGCTATGGGTAAAGCTGGGTGTGTTCGATTATCTCATCAAGCTGGCGATGGCGGGGCTGATGATTTTCCCCTATGCCGCAACGCTGCCGTTTTTGCGCGCGGCAAAAAACGCGGTTCACTAACTTACTTTTTATATCTGAACCGCAATAGCAGCGTACGCTGGAAGACATTGTAGTTGTCGTCTGAGATCAGCGTCACGTAGGATGCGCCATCTGCGCCCTTATGCACGCTCATGCCTTCCATATTATCGATCGGCGCGCCGAGGCGCGCTTCGAAAATCAGCTCGCCATCAAGCCGCGCACCGCCGGCAATGTCCGCGCCGTTCACGCGGCGGATGCGCGCCGTGATCCCGAACGGCGGCAGGAAGCGCCGCTCCAGCATCAGCAATGTTCCGTCGTCCAGAAACGCGGCATCGGTAACCTGAAAACCGTCATGCGGAAGAATAGTGAGGCGGCGGAAATTCGTGCCACCGATAATCCACGCGCGCAAATTTTCCTCGCCGCGCACCGGGCTCTCGCCGATCGCGAGCAGTGCGCCCGCATAACGCGAGCTTGGCGGAAACACGGCAATCGATTCCAGCCCGCGCGTGAAGCGCAGTTTCTTGACGTCATCGGGCACGGGAATGGCGTGCGGCACGCCGAGTGAGCCGTCGGCAGCGAACGGGTAACTCCAGATCACATCCGCGCCTTCGAAACCGATGACGGCCTGACCGTTTTGCAGCCCGAAACTTTCCGCGTCCCCGCGCTGCTCACCTGAGACAGATTTCCCTGCCGGATTTTTCAGCGGTGCGAGCTGGGCGTTTGAAATACTCGAAGGAATTTCGCCATCCGTCTGCAGGTGAAATGTCATCCACACGCCGCCGTCCGAAATGGCGAGAATATCGCGCCCGTTTGCGCCGACACTCAGCGCCGAAAATCCGCCGAAGCCCTTGGCCGCCGACGACAGGTCGACACCGCCGACCCATTCGAGCACATCTTCGTTCAACACCTTGACGGGATAAAAGCCTTCGAGCGGACGCGCCGTGACCGTGATTTTCTGGATTTCATCCGGCACGTCGACCGGCTTTTCACCGGGCTCGGCCTGCGCGCACAAAAGCAGCAGCGACAGGCTGGAAAAAACGCGAAACGCTGTTTTCATGCCGCGCGCCTGCGCGAGCGCCGCGGGGCGGCCGCCGTCTCCTCGAATAATTCTGCAAGACGTTCCGTCATCACACCACCCAGCTCTTCGGCATCGATGATCGTGACGGCGCGGCGATAATAGCGCGTCACGTCATGACCGATGCCGATAGCCGTCAGTTCTACCGGTGAACGGGTTTCGATTTCATAAATAACTTTGCGCAGATGATTTTCGAGATAGTTGCCGGGATTGACTGACAACGTTGAATCATCGACCGGCGCGCCATCGGAAATCATCATCAGGATTTTACGCTGCTCGGGCCGTGCGATCAGGCGCGCATGCGCCCACGCGAGCGCTTCGCCGTCGATATTTTCTTTGAGCAATCCTTCGCGCATCATCAGGCCGAGATTGCGGCGCGCACGGCGCCACGGCGCATCTGCTGCCTTGTAAACGATATGCCGCAGGTCGTTCAGCCGACCCGGTAAAACGGGTTTGCCTGCCTGCAGCCAGCTTTCGCGCGACTGACCGCCCTTCCATGCTTTCGTGGTGAAGCCGAGAATTTCCACTTTCACACCGCAGCGCTCGAGCGTACGCGCAAGAATATCTGCGCATGTGGCGGCCACCGTAATCGGCCGCCCGCGCATCGAGCCTGAATTGTCGATCAGCAGCGTGACGACCGTATCGCGGAAGTCGGTGTCACGTTCCTGCATAAATGTGAGCGCTGACATCGGGTCGGTGATGATGCGCGACAGGCGTGAAGCATCAAGCACACCTTCCTCGAGGTCAAAATCCCAGGCTCTGCTTTGCTGCGCCAGAAGTCTCCTTTGCAGGCGGTGCGCAAGGCGCGCAACCACGCCCTGCAAATGCTGCAGCTGCTTGTCGAGATAAGAGCGCAGGCGGTCCAGCTCCGAAATGTCGCACAATTCCTCGGCGTAAATGATTTCATCATAACGCTGCGAATAGATTTTATAATCCGTGCCGAACGCAACATGGCCCCATTTCGGCGGCTGGCGGCGCGCTTCGCCCGGCGTTTCGCTTTCCGCAAAATCAGCATTGGTGCCGTCGGCCTCGACCTCGCTTTGCTGCTCGGCATCTTCATCGCCTTCGGCTTCTTCCATGCCGCGATCTGCCGCCTGTTCGCTCGCCTGCTCGGCAGAACCCTGATCCGGCGTATCGCCTTCGGAACCCCCCTGCTGCTCGTTCTGGTCGTCTTCACCTTCATCGCCCGGGTCAGCGCCAAGCTCGTCGCCGAGATCGAGGGAATTCAAAAGCTCGCGCAGGTTTTTTGCAAACCCCTGCTGGTCTGCAACGAGGGCATCGAGATTTT
>JAZKID010000049.1:7846-15123 GCA_040385045.1 Pseudomonadota bacterium
GAACGGCGGAAAGAACGTGGCAGCGAAGGCCGCGCGCTGGTTGGCCCTCCTCCGAAGGAGCCGGTTCATTTTCTGGAGCACGGGCTGAAGTTCACGGCCGACATTGTGAAGGGGCAGAAGACCGGCTTTTTTCTCGATCAGCGGCCGCCACAAATCGACAATCTTTTTGCCCGCCGGCGGCGGGGCACGCCCTGTCAGTTTTTCACGCACCAGAAGCGCGACGGCATCGGCGAGCGGCGCATCGGCGATGTCGGTAATTTCATGATACTGTCCGCGATAATAATGATCTTCCAGCATGGCGGTGATATTTTCCGCCGTGCCTGCCATGCGCTTCGAGCCGATCGATTCAACACGTGCTTGCTCAGCCGCTTCGAAAACGGCGCGTGCATTCGGGCCTTCCGGCAATTGCGCGCGGTGCGTTTCATCATCATGAAGCGCAATCTTCAGCGCAAAAGAATCGGCCAGACCGCGCAGCACCGCCGCATCCTGCGCCGTGAATTTGCGCGGCGGTTCCGGCAACCGCGCCATGTCTTTCGTCAGGTAAGGTTTGTCGGCGGTAAAGCTAACATCGACTTTCGGATCGCGCGCGATGGCGCGCAGTGAAATCGACACGGCCCGCTTGAAGGGCTCGGTATCATGTGAGGATGAATCTTTTGATGAGGGAGCCATGAAAGCTTTCCCGCTCAACTTTTAGCTCAGCGCCACATTCACGGCGCTGTCGGGCAATTCTTTTCCAAAAGCACGCTGATAAAACTCGGCGATCAGCGGCCGTTCAAGTTCGTCGCACTTGTTGAGGAAGGTAACGCGGAAAGCAAAAGCGATATCGTTGAAGATCTGCGCGTTCTCGGCCCATGTGATGACGGTGCGCGGGCTCATGACAGTTGAAATATCGCCGTTCATGAAAGCATTGCGCGTGAGATCGGCGACGCGCACCATGTTCGAGACCGTCTCGCGGCCGTCTTTCGCAGCCATGTAATGCGACGCTTTTTTCAGCACGATGTCGACTTCCTTGTCGTGCTCGAGATAGTTCAGCGTTGCGACGATCGACCAGCGGTCCATCTGGCCCTGATTGATCTGCTGCGTACCATGATAGAGGCCCGTGGTATCGCCGAGGCCAACCGTGTTGGCCGTTGCGAAAAGACGGAAATACGGGTGCGGTTTCAAAACACGGCGCTGGTCGAGCAGCGTCAGCTTGCCCGAGACTTCCAGCACACGCTGGATGACGAACATCACGTCGGGACGGCCGGCGTCGTATTCGTCGAACACCAGCGCGACGTTATTCTGCAGCGCCCACGGCAAGATGCCGTCACGGAATTCCGTCACCTGCTGGCCGTCTTTCAGGACGATCGCATCCTTGCCGACAAGATCGATGCGCGACACATGGCTGTCGAGGTTCACACGCACACACGGCCAGTTGAGGCGCGCTGCTACCTGCTCGATATGTGTTGATTTGCCGGTGCCGTGATAGCCGGTCACCATCACGCGGCGGTTTTGCGCAAAGCCTGCGAGAATGGAAAGCGTGGTATCGCGGTCGAACAGGTAATCCTGGTCGAGATCGGGAACGTGGTCTTCCTTCGTGCTGTAGGCAGGCACATCGATATCGCTGTCGATACCGAACACCTGGCGCACACTGACCTTGAGGTCGGGGACCCTGTTGGGTTCGGCAGCCTGAATCATAAGCCCTATCTAACCTGTATCGTCACGGCGACTCAAGTCGGATTTTTCCGACTTGAGTATTATCAATGCACAAGTCAGAAACATCCGACTTGTGATAGCCAAAATCCGGAAAAAATAAAAAATAATTGCACGAAACGTATTTTATCCCGCCCGAAGATCTATGCCCGCTTAGCAAAACCCTGAATTTTTAAGCTGGGTATAGGCCTGGATAATCTCGCGCAGCTTTTCCTCGAAAGCCTTGTCCCCGCCATTCGCATCCGGATGGAAGCGCTTGACCATCTCTTTATAGCGCAGCTTGATATCGCTTTTACTGGCATGGATTTCGAGGTTGAGGGCATGAAATGCCTTGCGCTCCGAATTGCCGACAGGCTTTTGCGGTGCGGCGGCTTTTTTCGGTTTTCCGTCCTTGAACAGGCCGAAGGGGTCTTCATAATCGCGCGGGCCCTCGCCTTCGGCCCAAACGTTCTTCTGCCCGTGGCCGCCGGTGTCATGCATGCCCTTCACGCCCATTGACCAAGTGGGGCGATGGCCGGTCTGCGCAGATTTCTGGAAATTCGCGACCGCCTCATCCGGCATGCCTTGAAAATAATTATAGGAAAGATTGTAGGCGCGCACATGCTCGACACAAAAATTCCAGTATTGGTTTTCATGACCGCGGCCCTTCGGCGCGCGGTGCGGCCCGGGCTTTTCACAGCCCGCATGCTCGCAGCGCTGGGCGGTTTTCGCTTCTTCCTTTTTCGAAGGCTTGATACGGATTTTATCGAAAATGTCTTTTTGCTGCGTCATAACTAACTATTTGGTGTTCGAACGGCCTTGCGGCAAGGCGGCAGCCATTAAAATAGCAGCATTGACGTGCGGTCAAGGGTATATGTGGCGAAGCACACCGACGCGCTAATTTGCGTTGAAAGAGAGTGTTATTTTCTCAAAGTATCACGCTCGCCATTCTTCACGGCCCTGACGATTTTTTTAGGATGAACGGGATCATCGACAAAGACAATCGCGGCATACCCCTTTTTTCCGTAAACAGACGCCATCAGATCTTCCGACACGCCGCCTTGTTTCGCGATGTCATGCTCATAAATCGCGGTGTCATCTTCATTGTCATAACTGCCGTTACCGCCTTCGATGAACTGCAATTTTTCATCAAGCGTGTCTGCAAAAAAATCATAAGTCCCGCGATAAGGGTTTCCATTCGGTTCGCGGACTTTTTCATCTGCCGTAGATTTTTTTAAAGATTCGGCGCGCTGTTCATCATATTTCTGACGATGCTTCAACTCATGCGGCAGGGTCATCCACGGAGGTTGAATTTTTCCATTGCCAAGCAATTTTGCCCGCTTCGGATAAAAAATGATCTCGTCATAATTATGAATATAAGAGTCATTCTTAATTTCTTTAGTTTCATAATCAACGTAGCGATAATAGTCAGGAGCATAACTACCGAAAAAATCATGGACGATGCTTTCATCCTGATTATGCGAAACCCTCATCATCAGTGGCGGGCCTTTTTGTAAAGATACACTAATTGAATCAAGCAGCTCTTTCCCGCCTCTACTTCCCTCAAGCTTCTGGAAACATTTTTTCAGGTCGGAAATGAGATCTTTACGGTTGGCAAATGCAGATTTATCTGACGTGATGATGATGTCGCCATAGGTCGCAATGACTGCGATATCGTTTTGCTGCTCAGGAAAATCGGGGTGAAATTTCGCACCGCCCGCAAGCCTGTCGACAAGCGAGGAATAATGAGAGTCTCTCATTGCTTCTTCTGGCTCCCAAGAGAATTTTTCTGCAATCTGCCTGGCTTTTTCTTCAGCCGCTTTTTCGGTCAGAAGTTTTCTTTTCGTGCTCTTGACGGAAGCAGGCGTATCCTCGACGCTTGAAATATTTTCTGATTTAAAATTATCAAGCGCCGCAAGAAAGTCACTCCCTGCATGAAAACTGTCAGTCGCTTGACTGCTTGAAAAATTTTGAACCGAAACCATATTCTTAAAATCTGAATTATTTGATTTAATACTATAAAAGAGTTTATAGCATTTTATATGCGCCAGCAACTTATAGAAAAAGCCCTGCAAAATATGCTCAAGCCCAGCAAGCTAACCGTTCGCGACGATTCAGCTCGCCATGCGGGCCACGCTGGCGCGCAACCGGGAGGCGAAACTCATTACAATGTGACCATCGTTTCCGATGCGTTCAACGGACTTTCACGCCTTGCCCGCCACCGCCTCATTCATGACGCATTAAAAAATGAATTTAAGAGCGGTCTTCATGCCTTGCAGATCGAAGCAAGGACTGCTGCCGAAACCGGAGAAAACACATGAAATATTTTGTTATCGCCTTATCCAGTCTTGTTCTGTGTTCGTGCGCCAGCGCGCCGTCCGGCGGCAGGGAGACCGTGCGTTTCGTTTCAAACCCCGAAGGTGCGACGATGACGGCATCGAACGGCGTCACATGCGTGACGCCATGCACGGCACAGATCCGCCGTGATGAAGATTTTACCGCCGTCTTCACGAAAGAGGGGTTTGCGACCATCGATGTGCCCGTGCACACGCAAAGCATGGATGAGCGGAAAAGCTACAGCCTCGGCCCGCTCAATGTCGGTTATGAAACATCAAGCGTCGTTGCGGACCCGACCGGCATTTACAATAAAGAGCATACGCCGAACCCGGTGATGGCGGAGATGACGCCGCTTGCCGCTGACAAACCGCGCAAATAAATCAGGCCGATAAAGAGAGAGCTTTCGGCGCGCGCCGCGCCTTGTCGGTCGGCGTGATGCGCAAGCGTGTGATGCGGTTGCGCTCGCGGCGGATCACTTCAAACTTGAAACCGTAAAACGTGAAAATCTGCCCCAGTTCGGGAATGCTGCGCGCTTCATGGATGACGAGGCCCGCGAGCGTTGTCGCTTCTTCATCCGGCAGGTTCCAGTCGAGCGCACGGTTGATATCGCGGATGGCAACGCTGCCGTTCGCGATCACGATATTGCCGGGCAGGATGCGCACGCCCTGAATATCCTGATCGGTCTCGTCGGAAATATCGCCGACAATCTCCTCGATGATGTCTTCAAGCGTGACGAGGCCCATCACCTCGCCATATTCATCGACAACGAGCGCGAAATGCGCCTTGCGCTTCCTGAACATGCGCAGCTGTTCGCCGAGTGCCGTCGTATCGGGAATGAACCACGGCGGCGTAATGATTTGCGCAATCACAACTGCGTTCGCATCGCCATCAACGCCGTGCAGCGCGCGTACGAGGCTTTTGATGTGAAGAACGCCGATAATATTTTCCGGATCGCCCTGCCAGACAGGTAATCTTGTGTGAGGACTATCAAGCGCCTGCGTAATGAACTGGTCTGCGGGCAGATCGATATCCAGCGCGTTCATTTTGGTGCGGTGGATCATGATGTCCGACACGGTCAGCTCTTTCAGATCGAGCAGGCCGCCGAGCATATCCTTGTCGATTTTTTCGACGCCCCCCTCAAGATGCAGAAGGTTCACCGCACCGCGGATTTCATCATGCGGATCGACCAGCGGTGAATCCATGCCAAGCTTGATGCCGAAAAGGCGCAATGTGAGATAAGCGATCAAACTACAGCCGCGCGCGATCGGCCCGAGGATCAGGTAAAAGAATTTTATAATACGGTTGAAAGCCAGCACCGAGCTTTCGGGATGCAGCAGCGCGTAGGTTTTCGGCATGATCTCGCCGTAAATCACGATCAGCACCGTCATGACGGCAGTGGCATAAAAAACGCCGACTTCATCGAACATGATCAGGAACGCGGACGACGTTAGCGCGGTGGCAAGAATGTTGACGACATTGTTGCCGAGCAGCAAGGACGCAACGACACGGTCGCGCACCTGCAAAAGCCTGCCGACGCGCTTCGCCCTTTTATCGCCCGCATGCTGCAGTGTGAGCAGGCGTGCCTTGTTCGCCGCAGTGAACGCTGTTTCAGCTAGGGACAGCAGGCCGGAAACGACAAGCAGGACAAGAACGATGATGAGAACTGAAAAGAGATGGTTTTCCATGGCTATATAACGCCGTTATGCCACGGCTGTTTCATTTTGTAAAAATGCAGCGAGTTGCGCCTCTTTAACATCGCGCGAGACGAAGGCTTCGCCGATGCCGCGGGCCAGAATAAGCGTAAACTGGCCCTGCGCCGTTTTCTTGTCTTTTTTCATGGCTTTCAGAAATGCGCCAGCCTCGACATTCTTCAGGCCCTTTGGCGAAATAATCAGTCCATGCGCTTTCAAATGCGCTTCGACGCGCTGCGTGTCTTCTTTTTTACACAAACCAAGAGATGTCGAAAAACGGAACGCCATCGCCGTGCCGATTGCGACAGCCTCGCCGTGCAACAATGCATCAGAATATCCGGTCATCGCTTCCAGCGCATGCGCGAAAGTGTGGCCAAGGTTTAGCAACATGCGTTCGCCTGCTTCGCGTTCATCGCGCGCAACGATTTCCGCTTTGCGGCGACACGCATTATAAATCGCCTGCGCGCGCTCCGGCGTATTTTCAAAAACTTTTGCGCCGACACTTTCCAGCCAGTTGAAAAAAGCCGGATCATTGATCAATGCCATTTTGACAATTTCGGCATAACCGGCGCGCATCTGCCGTGCATCAAGCGTATCGAGCAGGTCGGTATCAACCAGCACCAGGCGCGGCTGATGAAAGGCGCCGACAAGGTTTTTTCCATGCTTTGTGTTGATACCGGTTTTTCCGCCAACCGAACTGTCGACCTGCGCCAGAAGTGTCGTCGGGATCTGCACGAAATCGATCCCTCGCAAGGTAACAGCTGCTGCAAAGCCGGCCAGATCACCGACGACGCCGCCACCGAAAGCAATGACGACATCGCCGCGCTCGATACCGGCGTCGATGATCTGATTGACCAGATCCTGCAGTGTCAGGAAGTTTTTCGAATGCTCGCCCGGGTCGATAACGGCAATGACAACATTAATGCCCTGATCGGTCAAAAACCTGAGGAGCTTTTCGGCATGCAGCTTTTCAACCGTTCTATCGGTGACGACAAAAGCTTGAGCCTTCGGCTTCATTTCGCGTAGCAAAATGCCGCTCTTCGCTAGTACACCCGGCGCAATCAGCAACGGATAGCTGCGCGTACCAAGCTCGACTTCAAGTTCGTAACCCGTCTGCTGAAAAGGATTGGTCATTTATCGATCCACTTTGAGATAGGTTGCCAGTGCATCCGCGATCGCCGCAACGACCTTGTCATGCGTGTTGTCGTTGCTTTCGATGATGATATCGGCGAGCGCATAAACGGCGGCGCGTTCGTTCAGCAGGCGGCGCATGGTTTCTTCCGGATTGGCATTGAGAAGGAGTGGACGGTTTTTCTTGCGCTTCACCCGATCCATCAAAACTTCGATCTCCGCTTTCAGCCAGATGGAAATGCCGTTCTGCCTGATCGCAGCGCGCGTGTTTTCGTTCAAAAAAGCGCCGCCGCCTGTCGCGAGCACTTGCGGACCGCTACCTAAAAGACGCTCGACAACTTTCTGCTCGCCGTCGCGAAAAGCCTTTTCTCCGAAAGCTTCGAAAATATCTGGCACACGCATGCCGGCAGCCGCCTCGATCTCAGCATCCGCATCGACAAAGCCAAG
>JAZKID010000050.1:0-20345 GCA_040385045.1 Pseudomonadota bacterium
TATCGGATACGGTGTCGCCCGCCAGCACCACGGATGCGCCATAACGTTCGGCTGCCTCGACCTTCACACCCGGCGTTGTAACCGGCATGACGACTGTTGTGGGAATGCCGAGGCGCTGTGCGTGATAGGCGAGCGCCTGCGCATGATTGCCGGCCGAAACGGTAATGACACCTTTCTTTTTTTCCTCATTCGTCAAATGAAGAAGTTTATTTAAAGCCCCGCGTTCCTTGAAGGAATTCGTCGCCTGCATGTTTTCATACTTCACCATGATGTTGGCTTCGAACTGTTGCGACAGGCGCGGCGCAATAAGCAGGGGTGTGAGTAAAATATGATCCTTGATGCGTTCACGGGCGGCGCGGATATCGTCGATCGTGACGGGAAGATTTTGCAGGGTCATGCAACCTCGAACATGGCATCGACCTCGACGGCGGCGTCGAAGGGCAGTGCCGCGACGCCGACAGCCGCGCGCGCGTGCTTGCCTGCGTCACCCAGAACTTCGACCATGAAGTTGGATGCGCCGTTGATCACCTGCGGATGCTGCGTAAAGTCGGGCGTTGAAGCAACAAAGCCGCCTAAGCGCAGGCAGCGTGTCACACGGCCAAGATCGCCGCCAAGAGCGGCGTTCGCCTGCGCAAGAATATTGATGGCGCAGGCTTTCGCAGCTTCCACGCCTGTTTCAAGCGTGACGTTCTGTCCAAGCTTACCCGTGTAAGCAAGCTTGCCGTCGACCATCGGCAGCTGGCCGGAAATGATCAGAATATTTCCCGATTGCGTATAGGGAACATAATTGGCGGCGGGTGCTGCAGGCGAGGGAAGCTGGATGCCCATCTGCTTCAGGCGGTCGTTAATGGCGGCGCTCATGAAAATGCCTTTCTTTCCTGTCTGAGTAATAAGATAGAGGGGCTTTTGCAAGCCAATCTGTCGCGCTGCCCTTGCTCCTGCACTGGCGGGCTGCCAATCTCCGCCGCAAACGAGGTTATGTCATGAATCGTCCTGCTTTTCTGTCTGTTCTGCCGCTTCTGGCTGTGATTTTGCCGGCGCACGCTGCCGAACCGATCAAGCTTCAGCCGCACCGCGCCGTGTATGATATTTCGCTGACAACCGGCAAAGGCAGGAACAATCTCACTGCGGCGAGCGGTCAGCTCAGTTACGAATTTTCAGGTAATGCCTGCGAGGGCTATTCGACGAAGACAGCCTTTACAACCGCCCTTCAGGCGCAGGACGGCAAGGCGCTGATCAGCGAAATGCGCTCAGCCAGTTTTGAAGGCGTCGACAGCAAGGACTTCACTTTCGTCACCAGCAGCAAGTCGAACGGCAAGCTCGATAGCGAAGCCGACGGCGCGGCAAAACGGAATGACGACGGTGCGCTGATGCTTCAGCTCAATAAACCGCAGAAAGAAAAAGTCGAATTCGGCAAGAACGTCCTTTTGCCCGCGCAGCATACACTGGAGCTGATCCGTGCGGCGAAAGAGCAGCAGAACGTGTTGCAGGCTGATTTCTTCGACGGGTCTGAAAGCGGCAAGAAGCTTTATGCAACGACGGCAATTATTGGCAAGGAAGTTGCATTGCCAATTCCGAATGAACATCCGACGTTTGCACAATTTGCAAAAACGCCGCGCTACCCGATTTCAATTTCATTCTATGACAAACAGCAGGACAAGGCGGGCGAACAGCTGCCGCTTTATGACTTGCACGCGACAATGTTCGACAATGGCGTGACCTATAAATTGCGGCTTGATTATCCTGATTTCTCGCTCGAAGCGTCAATGAAATCGCTTGAGCTTCTGCCTGCAGGCACCTGCAACTAATCGAAATTTTTATGACGGCGTAGTTCATGCGCCGCGCTTAAAATGTCTTCCGGTGCGATTTCGGCATGCGCGCTGAAGCCCAGAATCATCTCGTCGCCGGTCGTCATAAAATCCATCACCGCTTCCAGAAATTCCGGTTTTTGCGCCTCGGCGCGGATATTATCGGGTAAAATGCCCGTCTGCATTAGGAATGCGTTAAGCCTGTCTTCATCTTCTGCGATGAAGGCAAGTGCCTGAAGTGCCAGTTCTATTGCGTTTTCGTGGGTCAGCCTGGTTTTCTTCGCTTGGAACATGCCGTCTCCTTACCCTTCGATAAGATTTACTTTGGTAAAATCACTGCTCAGGAGAGGCCGGGTTGTCAAACCCAAAAGGCCGGGCGGGATAAGCAAATGTCAAAAAAAGTTCTCATTGTCGAGGACAACGAGCTGAACATGAAGCTCTTCCACGATCTGTTGCAGGCCAACGGCTATGAAACGGTACAGACGCGCAACGGTACCGAGGCGCTGTCGCTGGCGCGCACGCATCGCCCTGACCTGATCCTGATGGATATCCAGTTGCCTGAAATTTCCGGCCTTGAAGTCACGAAGTGGCTGAAGGACGACGAAGAACTGCGCAGCATTCCTGTCGTCGCCGTCACTGCGTTCGCGATGAAGGGCGATGAAGAGCGCATCCGCGCAGGCGGTTGCGAGGCCTACATCCCGAAACCGATTTCAGTCACGAAGTTCCTTGAGACGATGCGCCAGTTTTTAGGCGACGCGAGGCCACAGTAAGTCATGACCGCTCGTATCCTTGTCGTCGACGATCTGCCGGTGAACGTGAAGCTTCTCGAAGCGCGCCTCACGGCTGAGTATTTTGACGTCGTCACCGCGAACACCGGCATGGCGGCGCTGGAAATTCTTGAAAAGACGCCGTGCGATCTGATCCTGCTCGACGTGATGATGCCGGAGATGGACGGGTTCGAAACCTGCCGCCGCATCAAGGCCAATCAAAAAACGCAACATATTCCTGTCGTGATCGTCACCGCCCTCGACCAGCCGGCCGACCGCGTCAACGGTCTTGAAGCCGGTGCTGACGATTTCCTTACCAAGCCGATTTCCGATATCGCGATGCTGACACGCGTAAGGTCATTAGTGCGTCTGAAACAGCTGACGGATGAATTACGCCTCAGAACGGAAACGACGCAGGAGATGGGCATTAATCTGCCGGCCTCGTCGCATGATTTTTCGGGCGAGCGGGGCCGTATTCTTCTCGTCGACGACAAGCCGACATCTTATGAGCGCCTGATGAGTGCGTTCCGCGACAAGCATCATCTCGAGATCGAAACCAATCCTCAGGAAGGCCTGCTGCGCGCCTCCGAAGGCGTGCACGACCTCATCATCGTCAATCTCGGCCTGAAAGATTTCGACGGGCTGCGCCTGTGCAGCCAGATCCGCTCTGTCGAGCGGCTGCGCCATTTGCCGATCCTGATCATTGTCGAGCCGGATGAACAGGCAAGGCTGATGCGCGGTTTAGAGATGGGCGTGAACGATTATCTCGTCCGCCCGATCGACCGCAACGAACTTTATGCGCGCGTCGCGACGCAGATCCGCCGCAAGCGTTATACCGATTACCTGCGCGACACGGTGCAGTTCTCACTGGAGCAGGCGATTACAGACCCGCTCACCGGTCTTCATAACCGCCGCTACATGGAAAGCCATCTTGGTGCGCTTGTCACGCAGACGGCGGCGCGCGGCAAGGACTTGTCATTGCTTGTGCTGGACATCGATCATTTCAAGGCGATCAACGACACGCACGGCCATGATGCGGGCGACGACGTGCTGCGCGAATTTGCTCGGCGTATGAAAAAAGCCGTGCGCGGCATTGATCTCGTCTGCCGCATGGGCGGCGAGGAATTCGTCGTCGTGATGCCGGAAGCAGATATTTCGATTGCTTATACGGTGGCGGAACGTATCCGTGAAAAAGTCGCCGTCGTGCCGTTCCCGATTCATGATGGTACCGAATTCGTGCAGGCGACAATCTCGATCGGCGTTGCGATGCTGAAAGCGGGCGATACGGCCGAGCAACTTCTGAAGCGCGCCGACAGCGCGCTCTATGCCGCAAAAAGAAACGGCCGCAACCGCGTTGTGGCGGATGCGGCCTGAAGGCTTTTAAAACTCCAGATTACTTGATCTTCGTTTCTTTGAATTCAACATGCTTGCGCAGCTTCGGATCATATTTACGCTTGACCATCTTGTCGGTGTGCGTGCGCGGGTTCTTTTTCGTCACGTAGAAGGAGCCGGTGCCTTCCGTGGATTCGAGCTTGATTTTCAGAACCGTTTTCTTGGCCATTGTCTTAAACCTTCACAAAATTGAAGCCCTGTCTATGTCTGCTCCGCTGTAAAAGGTCAAGCGGACTTAAGGGCTTGAGACGCTTTTTCGCGCGCTAAAAATGATGAAAAGCGCATAAATAACGAGCAAAATGACTGTTACATAGACATAGCCGTTGGGGTTGACGATATCCATGCCGCGGCCTGCAACAGGCGGTACAACGAGCATGCCTGCTGCGTAAGCCGTTACGAAAGCCGCGTTCGCCGAGGCCAGCATCGCGCCGGAAAAACGCTCGCCGAGAATGGAGAGGCCGACAGTATAAATTCCCGCAACAACGCCGCCGAAGGGGATGAGCAATGCATAAAGAAGCCATGCATGGGCGTGGACTGCAAATGGTGCAAGAAAGAAAAGGCCTGCGCTGAACAGAGCGCAGGAGATAATCATCCAGCGCCTGTTCCACCTGTCGGCCAGCAGGCCGATCGGGATTTGCAGCAGCGCATTGCCGATGCCGATCATGGTGATAAGAAGTGCGCCCTGCGTTTCACTCAAGCCGCTGCGCACACCCCAGATGGCGAGAAAAGAAAAATTTGTGCTTTCGATGGCGCCGAAAATGAGCGAGGCAAAAATCGCAATCGGCGCGATCCGCAAAACAGTAAAGAACGATGACGGTTTTTCATCGTGATGAATCTGGGGGCGCGCCGCGTGCGGTATCAGAGCGGGTAAAATTCCTGAGGCGATAATGATCGCGCCGACAACAAGCGGCAATAGTCCTTGCGTACCCGTAAGCGTCAGCAAGGTAGGCCCGAGGGCAAAACCAATCGACAGGCAGGTGGCGTAAATGCCCATCACAAGGCCGCGGCTTTGCGGTGGTGCGATGCTGGTGATCCAGAATTCGGAGGCGGTGAACAGCAGCGCGAAACAAAACCCGCTGATTGCCCGCATCGGAAACCACCACCAGATATTTTCCACGAAATGAAACAACGGAAACATCGAGGCGTTGATCGCAAGCGCGAGCACGATGATGAAACGGATGTTCATCAGCTGTAAAAGACGCGGCGCAAACAGCGAGCCGAGGATCGACGCAAAAGCCATGACCGCCGTTTGCAAACCGATCATGCTGCCGGTGACGCCGCGCCGTTCCATTTCCAGCGAAAGAACCGGTATCATTAGCGTAATGCCGAAGCCGACAATCGAAATCGTTGAAATGGCGGCGCCAAGGCCGAGATGAACGGGGGTGATCTGGAACTTGCGCAAGGCTTAGCCGATCATCTCGACAAAATATTTTATGTTTTCCGAATAATAGAAAGGGAAAGGCTGTTCACGAGTTTTTTGTTTTTGCATCTGCAAAAGCGGCGCGATGTCGGTGAGAACCTGTTGTGTAATAAAGGCAAGCGGTTTCTTAAAAATCTCATCGAGAGTCAGCCACGCAACGTCTTCAAGGTCCGTTTCCTGAATGTCCGGCAGCGTCATAGCGATATCTTTTGCATCAGCCATAAAGAAGCGCGTATCGAAGCGGCGCGGGCGGTAAGGCGGCGTGATCGCGCGCGCAACCAGTTGCAGGTTTTCGAGTGATGGCATGACGTTGTTTTCGACAAAGGCCTGCCATACTTCGCCGGGGATCGCTGTGGGCTGTTGCCGTACGCCGATCAGCGCGCCGGTTTCCTCGAAAGTTTCACGGATAGCAGCAAGTGCCAGTGCGCGCGCATCACGCAGGTTCAGCGCGGCACGAAGCTGAAGGCGTTGCAGGGTGTCAGTTGAAAGATCGTGCGCAACAGGCATATCGCCGTCGATTTTGTCGACAGCACCGCCGGGGAAAACGGTGAGACCGGGCATGAAAGCCAGCGTTTTCTTTCGTGTGCCCGTCAGAATGCGCGGCTTGTCGAAGCTCCAGTCGACGAGCAACAGTGTTGCTGCATCGCGGACCGCAACATTTTCGGAAACAACCTGCTTATCGCCGCCGTGCTGAAATTCCGGCTGGATCTCACGTTTCATAATTTTCGCGAAAAGCCGTGCATCTCGTTCGCCCACTGGATGGCGATCACAAAGCCCTTGATCGGCGGCAGCAACAGCAGGGCGGATATAATCGCAAGCGGCATCCACAGCGCAAAATGTATGGCAAGGTTTGGTTGAAACATTTTTTCGACGATCAAAGCCAGCGGCACAATGATGTGACCTACAATCACGATAATAATGTAAGGTGGCGCGTCGTCGGCGCGATGATGTGTGAAATCGAGACCGCAGGCGCTGCACGCATCGTTGATGGTTGTGAAACGTTTGAACAGTTTTCCCTTGCCGCAATTCGGGCAGCGGCAGGAGAGGCCGCGCAGGAGGGCGGTACTGGTCGACGTTTCGAAGGGGTTGGTCATGATAATCCTGATGTCATTCTGAGGCACAGCCGAAGAATCTCAGGTGCCGAGATCCTTCAATGCGTTCAGGATGACAATGTAAGCTACTCATTCGCCGCTTTCTTGCGCGCCGGTTTTTTGGGCTTGCTGTCATTAGCCGCTTTCTTTGCGACTTTTTTAGCAGGTTTCTTTTTGCCCTTGGTTGCGCCACCGTTTTTAAGATCGATCAGGATGATGGCTTGCTGAAGTGTCAGCGTATCTTCTGCTTGATGTTTCGGCAGCGTGGCGTTGGTTTTTTCATGGGAGACATACGGCCCGTAACGGCCGCTGTGCAGCGCAATTTCGCCGCCTTCAGGATGTTCGCCCAGAACCTTTCCTTTCGGCTTCGAGCGTCCGCCAAAACCGCGACCCGGACCTTTGGCAATTTTCTCTGCGATCATGTCGACAGCGCGGTTGATGCCGATATCGAAAATCTCTTCGATATCCTTGACGTTCACATAGGTTTTCTGGTGCTGGATATAGGGACCAAAGCGGCCGAGATTGGCGACGATCTTTTCACCGGATTCCGGGTGCTTGCCGATTTCACGAGGCAGGGTCAGAAGTTTCAGCGCATATTCCAGATCGACATCCGGCGGGCTGACGCCTTTCGGGATACCAGTGCGGCGCGGCTTTTCTTCATCGCCGAGCTGAACGTAAGGCCCGAAGCGCCCCTGACGCAGCGTGACCTGCAAGCCTGTATCGGGATCATCGCCGAGAATTTTGTTGGCGCCGTCCATCGTGCCTTTTTCGTCGCTGCCCAAGGCGCCGTCGCCGCCCGCTGTGAGCTGGCGTGTGAATTTGCATTCAGGATAATTCGAGCAGCCGATGAATGAGCCGAACTTGCCGAGTTTCAGCGACAGTTTTCCATCAGCGCATGACGGGCAGGTACGCGGATCGGAGCCGTCTTCCTTCGGCGGGAAGATCAGCGGCGCGAGCTGCTCATTCAGAACGTCGATGACATCAGAAACGCGCAGTTCTTTTGTTTCGGCGACTGTATTGGAAAACGCTGTCCAGAAACGGCGCAGCACATCGCGCCAGTCCTTGTCGCCGGAAGAAATCTCATCCAGTTCTTCTTCAAGGTTGGCGGTGAAATCATATGTCACATAACGCTGAAAATATTTTTTCAGGAAGGCGGTGACGATGCGGCCCTTGTTGTCAGGATAAAGCCGTTTCTTGTCCAGAATGACATAACCACGCTCGCGCAGCACGGCGAGGATGGAAGCGTAAGTGGAAGGGCGGCCGATGCCGAGTTCTTCCATCTTCTTGACGAGGCTGGCTTCCGTGTAGCGCGGTGGCGGCTCGGTGAAGTGCTGAAGTGTGACGACATCTTCGAGTTTGAGATTGTCGTTGGCTGCAAGCGCAGGCAGGCGGCGATCATCTTCCGATACGCTGTCGTCTTCGCCTTCCTGATATAATGTCAGGAAGCCGTCGAACACGACGACACTGCCGATCGCGCGCAGTTGCGCCTTGCGTGCGCCGCTCGTGGCGGTGATTTCCGCCGTCGTGCGTTCCATCTCGGCAGATTCCATCTGGCTGGCGATGGTGCGGATCCAGATCAGTTCATAAAGCGCGGCATGGTCGCTATCGAGTTTGTTTTTCACATCGGCAGGCAGGCGCGCCATCTTTGTCGGGCGAATGGCTTCGTGCGCTTCCTGCGCGTTCTTCTGTTTTGTTTTATAAAGGCGCGGGCTGTCCGGCACGTATTTTGCGCCATATTTTTTGCCGATGAAATCGCGCGCGGATGTGATTGCCTCAGGTGCAATATAAAGACCATCGGTACGCATATAAGTAATGAGGCCGACGGTTTCACCGCCGATGGTGATGCCCTCATAAAGTCTTTGTGCAACACGCATGGTGTGCGCGGGCGAGAAGCCGAGCTTGCGCGACGCTTCCTGCTGCAATGTCGATGTCGTGAACGGTGGCGACGGATTGCGCTTGACCGGTTTGGCCTCAATCGTCTCGACTTTATATTGCGCGCTTTCCAGAACGCCGCGCAGGTCTTTCGCCTGTGCCTCGGAATTAATGCTGAGGCGGTCCAGCTTTTTGCCATCAGCGCTGACAATGCGTGCGGTAAAAGATTCATTCTTTGCCGTCAGCAGCTTTGTTTCGACCGACCAGTATTCCTGCGGTTTGAATGCTTCGATTTCTTCTTCGCGGTCGCAGACAAGACGCAGCGAGACGGACTGCACACGGCCGGCCGAGCGGGCACCCGGCAATTTGCGCCACAACACCGGCGAGAGTGTAAAGCCGACGAGATAATCCAAAGCGCGGCGTGCAAGATAAGCTTCCACGAGGGCCGTATCGATCTTGCGCGGATTTTCCATCGCCGTTTTGACGGACTCTTTGGTGATCGCGTTGAAGACGACACGTTCGACCGGAATATCTTTCAGCACGTTCTTTTCGCGCAGTACGTCGAGCACGTGCCAGGAAATAGCTTCCCCTTCGCGATCAGGGTCGGTCGCGAGAATGAGACGGTCGGAACCTTTGACGGCCTTGGCGATGTCGGAAAGGCGTTTTTGCGCCTTCGGGTCCACCTGCCATGTCATCGCGAAATCTTCGTCGGGGCGGACCGAGCCGTCCTTGGGGGGCAGGTCGCGAACGTGGCCGAACGAGGCCAGAACCTGGTATTTGGAGCCCAGATAGGCGTTGATTGTCTTTGCTTTTGCAGGGCTTTCGACGATGACGACGGGCATGGGACTCCTAAAATACGGACAGGGGCGGAGTGCCCTGAAGGGGCTCCCTTATCAAGCTTTCCTTTTCGGGGTCAATCTAATCCCTGTGGGTGATACAACTTATAATTGCAATTTTAACTTTTTAGGCTTAGGATTTTGCAACTATAAATAGAAAAGGCTCTCTCTTGCAAGCATTTGAGCACGATAAAACCTCAGCTGCGGCTTATATTGCAATGTTCCTGCCGGAATTAAAGAGCCTGGCGGAAACGGCAGGGCATGACGTTCTCAGTTACCTGCTCAATCTTGCGGAAAGCGAAGCCAGACAATTGTGCGACGGGCATGCGCACGACCACACCATCAAGCCTGCCAACTACGTGTCGCGTAATTCATAAAGCGTGAAACTCCCACGCTTTTATTAAAGGGCGGTCAGCGCTACGCGCTGGCCGCCTTGGTGCTCCAGTTTTCCGGCCAGTTGCAATTCAAGAAGCACGGCATGGACCTGCGCCGGTGCAATGCCGGTTTCGCGAATGAGTGTGTCGATAAAAACAGGCGAGGGGCCGAGCGCCTCAATGATACGTGTGCGTTCGTCCTGTGCGGGTTCGGCAAATTCGCCGTAAAACGGAAACAGATCTTCTTCCTGTGCTGAAGCCAGCATCAGTTTCGGCGGCTGGTCTGGCATCGCGGCAAGCGCATCGAGAATATCACTCGCATCCGTCACCATTGCGGCGCCCTGCTTGATGAGACGGTTGGTGCCCGATGCGCGCGGATCGAGTGGCGAACCCGGCAGCGCAAACACTTCGCGGCCCTGTTCGTTGGCAAGGCGCGCTGTGATCAGTGAGCCGGATTTTTCGGCGGCTTCGATGACCACGGTTGCAATCGACATGCCGGAAACGATACGGTTACGGCGCGGGAATTCGCGCGCCGTTGCCTGCCAGTTGAAGGGCATTTCGCTCAGCCCGCAGCCCGTTTTTGAAATTTCACCGAGCAGTGCTTCGTTTTCCGGTGGATAAATGCGGTTGATGCCGCCAGCCAACACGGCGACAGTGCCCGTGTTCAGACTTGCTTCATGTGCGGCGGCATCGATGCCGCGTGCGAGACCGGAAACGACAACGTAACCCGCATTGCCGAGCGCGGTTGCAATTTCGCGCGTCATCCGGCGTCCCGCGGCAGATGCATTACGCGAGCCGACGATGGCCACGCACTTGCTGTCTTGCAGCAACGGCTGGCCAAGAATTGTCAGCAGCGGTGGCGCGGTGTCGATGTAACGTAACAAGCGCGGATAGCCCGGCTCACCCATCGCGACAAGTTGTGCGCCGGCCTGCATGATGGCATCGAGTTCCTGCTCGGCATCTTCATGGCTGCTGACGCGAATATCGCGCGCGCCGCCACGCTTGGAAAGTTGTGGCATCGCATCGAGCGCTTCTTCTGCGCCGCCGAAGCGATTAATAAGCGTGCGAAATGTGACAGGGCCGACATTTTCCGAACGGATCAGGCGCAGCCACGCCAGGCGCTGCCTATCGCTGAGTTCATATTGCGCTGACGGCGCAAAAAATTGATCTTCACTCATTTTTTCAGACTGACGCGGCTTTCGGTGCCGCTGAGAATGCGGCGGATGTTCTGATGATGCCGCAAAATCAGGATCACGGAAAGTACGAATGTCAGCTTGGCCAGCAACGGGTCATTCAGCAGCAGAAGCGTTAGCGGTGTAACGAGCGCAGCGACAAGCGCGGCGAGGGATGACAGGCGCGTCGTGAAAGCAATGGCGAGCCAGCATAGCACGAAACACAAAAAGCCCGGCATGGTGAAACCAAGCAGCACCCCGATATAGGTGGCGACCCCTTTGCCGCCCTTATATTTCAGCCAGCACGGATAGAGATGGCCGATGAACGCCGCGAAGCCTGCAATGATTGCCGTATCGAGGCCCCATTTTCCGGCAATATAAATGGCTAGCGTGGCCTTCAGCGCATCGAGCAGGAATGTCATGAAGGCAAGTGTCTTGTTGCCGGTGCGCAAGACATTGGTCGCGCCCGTATTGCCGGAACCGATCTTGCGGATATCGCCGAGACCGGACAGGCGCGTGAGCACAACGCCGAACGGAATGCTGCCGAGCAGGTAGCCGACAAGAAAAGCAACGCCGTAAACCGGCCAGCGCTCGAAATCGAAAAACATGATCATGATTTGCCCGGCTGACGAAGGATCAGCGTTTCCAGAACGGCCGCACGGATGGCGACGCCGTTTTCAACCTGTTTCGCGATCAGGCTGCGCGGGCCATCGGCAACCGAACTTGCAATATGCACACCGCGGATAACCGGACCGGGGTCCATCACATGTGCATCCGGTTTAGCAAATGACAGTTTTTCTTCATCAAGGCCGTAGGATTTGAAATAGTCTTCCTCGGTCAACATAAAGGCTTCTTTCATGCGTTCGCGCTGAATGCGCAGCATCATCACGATATCCGCGCCACGGAGGCCTTCCTGCATGGTTTCGAAAAACGCGACGTCCGGAAATTGCGATTTTTCCGGCAGCAAAGTTTGCGGACCGATGGCGTGAATTTTTGCACCCATGCGCGTCAGCAAGTGAATGTTCGAATGACAGACGCGCGAGTGAAGAATATCGCCGCAGATCGCGACCGTCAGCCCTTCGATGCGGCCTTTCGTCTGCCTGATTGTCAGCGCGTCGAGCAGTGCTTGTGTCGGGTGCTCGTCGCTGCCGTTACCGGCGTTGATTACGGCGCAATCGACATTGTCGGCAAAGATTTTTGTCGCTTCGCTTTCATTGGACCGCACCACGATCGCGTCGGGCCGCATCGCGTTCAGCGTGATGGCCGTATCGCGAAGGCTTTCACCTTTCGATGAAGAGGCCATCTGCGTCGAGAAGTTGACGATATCTGCGCCGAGGCGTTTGGCAGCAATTTCGAATGAAACGCGCGTGCGGGTGGACGCTTCATAAAAGGCATTGATGATAGTGCGGCCGTGCAGGTTCGGCTCTTTTTTCTCACCGCGCTTGAAGCGCTGTACAAAATATTCGCCGCGCTTCAGGAAATGTTCGATGGTGACATCGTTCATATCCTCGATCTTGAGCAAATGGCGGCTTGGCTGGGTTGGCATGTCGCGTGCGGGCTGCATCAAATCCTCTGGTCACGCGGTTTAAAGTCAAACAGGCATGGATGCAAGGCTCTTCAGCTCTTGTCTGCGAATTGTCTCATGCGATCAAGCGCATCCTGCAAAATAATGGCCGCGGCATGCGCGTCCACCTTATCTGCGTGCCTTGCTTTTGAAAGGCCAGCTTCCGCCATCATTTCTTCGGCTTCGAAGGTGCTGAGGCGCTCGTCCTGAAAAATGAGCGGCAAATCGATTTCTTTTAAAAGATTGCGCGCGAAGGAGCGCACACTCTGCGCGCGCGGCCCTTCTGTGCAGTTCATGTTCAGCGGCAGGCCGATCACCAGCCCCTTGATCTCACGGGATGCAATGATTTTTTTCAACTCTTCGACATCCTGCAGAAATTTGCGCCGCTTGATGGTGTGAAACGGCGAGGCGATGCTTTGGCCTGCATCCGACAGGGCAAGGCCGATCACATTCTGGCTGACATCCAGCCCCAGCAGCGCGCCGGAACCTTTGAGAAGTGCCGCAAGTTCGTTTATAGATATTTCCATTCGCTTCTTACTGGCAGGTTTCAAAATGAAAATCACCTGGTTTGGTCAATCCGCTTTCCGTCTTGAGATTAAAAATGCCGTGATCCTGATCGACCCGTTCATCACCGGAAATCCGACATGCCCCGTTTCGGTCGATGAAGCTTCGAAGGGCGTGACACATATTATTGTCAGCCATGGCCATGGCGATCACCTTGGCGATGCACCGGCGATTTCGGCCAAAACGGGCGCGCCGCTGATCAGCAATTTCGAAGTTGCGTCTTATGCGCAAAAACTGGGCGCAAAGAAAACTGTCGATCTCAATCCGGGCGGCGAACGCGATATCGGGCCGTTTCGTGTGGCGCTGACACAGGCCATCCATTCCTCATCGGCTGAAATGGATGACGGCACATCACTTTATCTCGGCAATCCGTGTGGCATTGTTGTGATGGCTGAAAACGAGCCAACCATTTATCATGCAGGCGACACGGAAATCTTTTCCGACATGGCCTTGATCAACGAATTTTACGCGCCGCAAATCGGTATGCTGCCGATCGGCGACAATTACACCATGGGTGCGAAGAAGGCGGCTGTCGCGGCGAAACGCTATTTCGATTTCGAAAGCGTCATCCCGATGCATTACGGCACATTCCCGGTACTCGACCAGACGCCGGACAAGTTCATCAGGGAAATGCAAGGCGCGAAAACGAAAGTACTGGCGCTGAAGCAAGGTGAGAGTGTTGAGATTCAGAAACGTGAGATGAGTTCTGCCACACGCGGAGCGGCTTAATACGACATGAAAGATGAGCAGATAGAGCTTTGGGATGGGCCGCTCGGCGATATCTGGGCTACAAAACAGCAAGACTATGACCGGATTTTCAGAGACCTAGACAGCGGACTTTATGCACATGCAGACATAAAGCATGGCATGAAGATTCTCGACGTCGGTTGCGGCTGCGGCACGACAGCACTTTATGCGGCCAGCTCTGTTGGCTCCGGCGGGCAGGTGACAGGGATTGATGTCTCAACAGCCATGCTAAAACTGGCGCGGGCACGGGCTGCCGCTGCAAGCGCATCTATTCAATTCATACAGGCTGACGCCGCAACCTATTCGTTTGAGAAGGCCGGTTTTGATCTGATCGTTTCGCGTCTCGGCGTTATGTTTTTTGCCGATCCGCAGGCGGCTTTCAAAAATTTACATAACTCGCTCAAAAAACATGGGTCGCTGTGTTTTCTATGCTTTCGCTCTGTCGAAGAGAATTCCTGGGCTTCCGAGCCTTTACGCATTGCTCTTCCTTTTCTTAAATCTTTGGAGGTTATCGACCCTGATCAGCCCGGCCCCTTCGCTTTCGCCAATGCTGACCGGCTGAAAAAAATTTTGCAGGCCAGCGAATTTCGGGATATTGCCGTCATTCCGTTTAATCCCACCATCTATCTAGGAGACGATGCAGTAAAAGCTGCTGAAGAAGTCATGCGATTTGGACAGCTTGCGCGCGTCATGCGTGTGCAGCAGACAGATAAATCAACAAAGGGGGAGATTAAGAAACAGCTTGTCAGTTATTACGAGACTCAAAAATCGGCACCTGAGATAGAGCACGAAGCGGCCTGCTGGATTGTAAAAGCTAACGGCTAGATGCTTTCAACTAAGATTTGTGCAACGCGCGGTGCGGCTTAGACATTCTAATTTGAATTAAACTATTGCTATTTATAAATTTGACTTGGGTGTTTTCTGAGTTAAGATTGATCAATATTTAAAGGGAAAAATACTTATGTTCGTAGGTAATTTAAAAGGTAAAACGGTTGCCGAGATTATTGATGCGAGCGGTGATCTGAAAATCAATTCCTCGGAGCTTTTGGAATATCTTGTTGCGAACAACAAAAAGCAAAATGAAATTAGTTATACTGTTTCAAGAAGCCATGAGAGCGACGGTAATAGTGGTGGACTTGGTCCTCGTGTCAGCACGAGTTACGGCCTCGATAATTTTTATGATCTTGAAAAGCGTTCCGGTTTAAAAAATATTGTGAGAAATTTTGATTCCATTAAAGCCCCAGAAGAAAAAACAACTCAGATAGGTAATTGTGGCTCTTTTGCTGGGGTCAGTACCTGCGAGTATCAATTTAATATAGAGTACATTGCAAAGTTTGTTTTGAATGGAAAATCTTGGCTTGATTTAAATAACAAAAATGATCGTGCCAGGTTAGCTCAGTTCATGAGTGTACCAAAATTATCCAGCAAGTAATTCCGCCACACGCGGAGCTGCGTAAGTCAGAACACCCCGTGCGCCGGCGCGCTTGAAAGCGAGCAGGCTTTCCATCATCACCTTGTTGCCATCGATCCAGCCGTTTTGCGCAGCGGCCTGGATCATCGCGTATTCACCCGACACCTGATAAGCGAAAACCGGGCGGCGGAATTCCGACGCGAGGCTTTGCACAATATCGAGATAGGGCATGCCGGGTTTCACCATGATCATGTCTGCGCCTTCGGCAAGATCGAGGTTCGCTTCATAAAGCGCCTCGTCCGAGTTGCCGGGGTCCATCTGGTAGGTGCGCTTGTCGCCTTTCAGCGTAACATTCGTTCCAACCGCATCACGGAAGGGACCATAAAAACCTGACGCATATTTCGCGGTGTAGGCCATGATCAGCGTGTTCTGATGATCGTTGCTTTCAAGCGCGCGGCGTATGGCGCCGACGCGGCCATCCATCATGTCGGATGGCCCGACAATATCTGTACCTGCTTCGACGAGAACCAGCGATTGCTTGACGAGCACCTCGACCGTTTCATCATTCAGAATGACGCCGTCGCGCATCAGGCCGTCATGACCGTGTGATGTGTAAGGGTCAAGCGCGGCATCGCACATCACGCCAATCTCCGGCACAGCTTTTTTAATCGCGCGAACCGTTAGGCAAAGAAGGTTCTCTGGATTATAAGCTTCCTCCGCCTGTTCGGTGCGCAGCTCCGGCGGCGTATTCGGGAAAAGGGCGAGGCAGGGAATTTTCAGCTTTGCGGCCTGTTCGGCAGCGCGCACGGCTTCGTCGATCGACAGGCGTTCGACGCCCGGCATCGAGGCAACAGGTGCGCGGCCTTTCTCGCCATGAATGAACAGCGGCCAGATCAGGTCATCCACGGTCAGTACGTTTTCGCGCACCATGCGGCGCGACCAGTCGTTCGCGCGTAGGCGGCGCGGGCGGATAAGCGGGTAGCCGCTTCGCGTTTCGGCCTGTCCTGTCGTCGATGTGATTTTACCGAGCCATTGTCTGTTCATAATGCTCATTACACCACTCTTTTCGTTCAAGAAAGCACGAAATATTGACCTTCACGGCAAGCTCACGTAACCGCTTGGTCCATGGATTTTAATCTGAATGAGGATCAGCAGGCTTTTCGCGATATGGCGCGTGGCTTCGCCGAGGAGCAGTTGCAGCCCCATGCGCGCGAATGGGACGAAAAAAGCATTTTCCCCGTTGAGACCATGCGCGCGGCGGCGCAGCTCGGTTTCGGCGGCATCTATATCAAAGAGGATGTCGGCGGCTCGGGCCTGAAGCGCATCGATGCCGCGATCATTTTTGAGCAACTCGCGCGCGGCTGCCCGTCGACGGCGGCGTATATCAGCATTCACAACATGGTCTGCTGGATGATCGACACGTTTGGCAATGATACGCAGCGCAAAAATTTTCTACCAGCCCTCACGTCGATGCAAAAATTCGCCAGCTACTGCCTGACGGAGCCGAATGCCGGTTCGGATGCAGCGTCACTACAAACAACTGCCAAACGTAACGGCGATGATTATGTTCTGAACGGCGCGAAGGCTTTCATCTCAGGCGGTGGCGTGTCGGATGTTTATGCCGTGATGTGCCGCACAGGCGAGGCGGGGCCGAAAGGCATTTCGTGCATCCTCGTCGAGAAGGGCACAAAAGGTCTCGGCTTCGGCGTGAATGAAAAGAAGCTCGGCTGGAAATCGCAGCCAACGACAATGGTGACCTTCGAAGACTGCCGCGTTCCCGTTGCCAATCGCCTGTCGGATGAAGGCATGGGTTTCAGGATCGCGATGGGCGGCCTCGATGGCGGGCGCATCAATATCGCGGCATGCTCGCTCGGCGGCGCGGGGTTCGCGCTGTCGGAAGCAATGCGCTATGCGCAGGAACGCAAACAGTTCAATGAATCTTTGAGCGACATGCAAAGTGTGCGTTTCAAGCTGGCCGATATGCTCACACAACTGGAAGCTTCGCGCCTGATGGTTTACCGCGCCGCGGCGTGCCTCGATGCGAAAACGAAAGACGCCACCGCGCAGGCGGCGATGGCGAAACGTTTTGCGACGGATACATGTTTCAACATCGTGAACGATGCGCTGCAAATTCACGGCGGCTACGGCTACTTGAGCGATTATCCGATCGAGCGCATTTTGCGCGATCTGCGCGTGCATCAAATTCTTGAAGGCACGAATGAAATCATGCGCGTGATCGCCGCGCGCGAAATGCTGGGTGGAAAAGTCGATGTCTGAAATCATTGCTGAAAAACGTGGCCGCCTTGGCCTCATTACCCTCGACCGCCCCAAAGCCTTGAATTCTCTCAATCTGCAGATGTGCAAGGACATCGCGATTGCGCTCGATGTGTTCGCGGCCGATAAAGACATCGCGCATGTCGCAATGCGTTCGGGCGAAAACGGTCGTTTCTTTTGTGCGGGCGGCGATATCCGCACATTGCAGGCGCAGCTCAGCGAAAAAGTTTATGACGAGGCCGAAAACTTCTTCGCGACCGAGTACAAACTTAACCGCAAGATTGCGCGCTACCCCAAGCCATATATTTCGCTGATCGACGGGATCGTCATGGGTGGCGGCGTCGGCATTTCCGGCCACGGCGCTCTTCGTGCCGTCACCGAAAATACTGTCT
Source organism: Pseudomonadota bacterium (assembly GCA_040385045.1). Lineage (GTDB taxonomy): Bacteria > Pseudomonadota > Alphaproteobacteria > Rhizobiales > UBA4765 > JAZKID01. Next base: position 17,685 of record JAZKID010000050.1, read on the forward strand.
TTGCGATGCCGGAAGTTGCGATCGGCTTTTTCCCCGATGTCGGTGTCAGCCGCCTGCTGGCGCGCCTGCCGGGAAAAACCGGCGCCTATCTTGCCGTGACGGGTGAGCGCATCAAGGCGGCCGACATGCTCTACCTCGGTCTTGCGACCCACCATGTTCCGGCGACGTCATTCGATGCGATCATCACCATGCTGGCCGACAGCGATGATGCAAAAGCCGTGCTGCAGCGTTTCCATGTCGATGCGGGTGAAGCGCCGATCAAAAACCTGATGGAAAAAATCTCGCATTATTTTGACGGGGATACGGTTGAGGAAATTCATTCTCATCTTGCTGACTGGCTGAGCGACGAGTTCGCCACCAAGTGCATGAACACGATGGCGGCGCGCTCGCCGATGAGCATGGCGATCGCGCTCAAACAGCTTGAGCTTGGCGCGCTCAGCATCGAGGATACGCTGGTGCAGGATTACCGTATCGCCTGCCGCGTCATTCGCGGACACGATTTTCCTGAAGGCGTTCGCGCTCTGCTGATCGATAAAGATCAAAAGCCGCTCTGGGAACCTGCGACATTCAACGCTATTTCTGCTGAATCGCTCTCCAATTATTTTGTGCCGTTGCCTGCCGGAAAAGATCTGGCCTTTGCATGATCGCACCAAGCCTGCATATCGAAAATCTCGAGCGTTATCTTGTCTGGTTCATGCGGCTGCTGGCCTGCATGTTTTTTATCCTTGGTCTTCGCCAATGGCTGATCGTGCTTGACCCGTGGCATGACAACGCATTCATTAATATGCAAACACCGCAACAGGTGAGCGGCGGCTTTTTCGCCGTGCTTGATCTGGTTGCCGCTGTCGGCCTGTGGCTCGTCTCATCATGGGGCGCGGTGGTCTGGCTGGTGACGGCCTTGTCTGATATCGTCATTCATTCGTTTTTTCCTGAACTGGCAATGACGCCGCGCTTCATGCTTATCTTCCATATAGGCAGCATGTTGATGTATGTATGGCTGACCGTTCAGATCGTTCGCCTGCGGGCTGCATAATTTTAAAAGAGGGTCTCATGAAAAAGATTGCATTTATCGGTTTGGGTCACATGGGCGGGCCGATGGCGGCCAACCTCGTCAAGGGTGGTTTCGAAACAGCCGGTGCTGATCTTTCCACCGCGGCACTTGATAAATTTGCCGAAGCCGGTGGCCGCAAAGCTGCCAATATCGCCGATGCTGTAAAAGATGCCGATGTTGTCGTCACCATGCTGCCGTCCGGCAAGGAAGTGCGCGCCATCTATCTTGGCGCGCAAGGTCTCGTCGAAACGCTGCCGAAAGGCCGCCTGTTCATCGATTGCTCGACAATCGACGTCGCGACCGCACGTGAAGTCGGCGAAAAGGCCGCTACCAAAGGTCATGGCTTTGTCGATGCGCCTGTCTCCGGCGGTACAACCGGAGCCGAGGCAGGAACGCTGACCTTCATGGTCGGCGGCAACGATGACGTATTCAAAAAAGCGGAGCCGGTCCTGTCGAAAATGGGCAAGACGATCGTCCATGCCGGCGGCATCGGCAACGGGCAGGCGGCGAAGATCTGCAACAATATGCTGCTCGGCATTTCGATGATCGGTGTGTCGGAAGCTTTTAATTTGGCCGACGGTCTTGGCCTGCCGCGCGAAAAACTGTTCGAGATCGCCAACACGTCCTCGGGACAGTGCTGGTCGCTGTCGAAATATTGCCCGGTGCCGGGGCCGGTGCCGACATCGCCTGCCAACCGCGATTATGCGCCCGGCTTTACCGTGGCGATGATGCTGAAAGACCTGCGTCTGGCGCAGGATGCTGCGAATTCCGTGCGCGCTTCGACCCCGCTTGGCGCGGAAGCCGCGCAGATTTATGCGCTGATGTCAGGGCAGGGCAACGACAATGTTGATTTCTCGGGCGTATTTAAATTCCTGCAAAACAAGAAGTCCTGAGCGTAAGTGAATACTTGAATTAAATTTTAAGTATTTAAAGAAAATACCAAATAATAAAATTTGTTATATATTTCAATCACTAGACTGTTACTTGTTACTGTGTTAAGGTTAATCTATTAATAATAATTATTATACTTAACGAGAGAGATCACAATGTATATTTATGATGCAACAAAAGATGGCAACAAGCTCATCACCACTGATGACCTGAACTTTGCAAAAGCACTTAGCACGAACAATGCGGCGGACCTGCCTAAAACGGGCGCCTTCGTTATCGACAGCCTCGCTGCCGGTTTCACAACCGAAATGGAAGCGCTTCCGGGTGCTCCAACGGGGTATCCCGCGATTTCAAAACGCCTTGTCGTTGGCGGCGCGCAGCTCGATCAGGCCGCTTTTGATGCTGTCGCAAAAAATATTGAAGGCGAGGGTGCGCGTATTCGTGCCAACACCGCCTTCCAGGGTGGCGACATTGAAAAGAACGCCGACTTCGCAGCAATCGCCGGCACAGACGGCGATGCAAAATTGAGCGATATGGAAATTGGTCTCGGCGTTCTCAGCCGCGCCGGTACCACGCTTGATAAAGACGGCAAGGTTGTCGGTGATGCGGTTCTGAACAGCCTCGATTTCGCGCAGAACAAGATCAATGCCGATGTCGTGAAATCGTTGCATGGCTTCTTCGCCAGTGCGGCGCATTATAAAGCGCCGGACCCTGCGCCA
>JAZKID010000050.1:20355-20994 GCA_040385045.1 Pseudomonadota bacterium
CATCAGCGCCACCGTCACGGTGACCGCGGCTTCGCCAGATCCGAATGCTGGCAAACCGATCCAGGGCACAGCATTCGTACAGGCGAAAGAGGGCGAAGAACCCGGCGCTGTCGATAAAATGCTTGCAGAACCGATGGGCGCAGGCAAGGATCTAACGCCTGATGCTTATGCAGCTTTGCTCAGCAAGTCTTTGACGGCGGAAGAACTCGACTTCCTTAAAAATTCGCCAAATCTGGTTGACGGCGTTGCCGAAAAAGATCTCCCAGGCGCTTTGATTGCCCGTGTGCTTGGCGCGCCCGGTCATGAAGAACTTGCGGAAGGCGTAACGGCAAAAGTGAAAGAAGCTGTTGCTGCCAAGAAGCCGGTCACGTTTGCCGATCTGACAGGTATCGTCAAAGCCAGCATCGATGGCCTCGTTTTAAAAATGAATGAAGCCGAGATCGCAAAACTGCCGGAAGCAGAGCGTGCAAAAGCTGCTGAAGCCATCGCAAAGGCCGAGTTCATTGGTAAAGCAGTCGCTACAGGTTTTGTTGATGGTAAGTTGCCTGAACCTGCAGATATAAAAGAAGCCCAAAAGACACCTGATGCATCAGCTGACACGCAGAAGCTGCAACAGGATACTTCTGCGGCACAACAGCC
>JAZKID010000051.1:0-18099 GCA_040385045.1 Pseudomonadota bacterium
CAAAATCGTCGCCGCCCTTGATCAGCTCACCGCGCACCGGCACGCGCCCGACCAGCGCCGTCATCAGGCCGCCGAGGGTATCGATGTCTTCGCCACGCTCAATCAGCTCTTCGCTCATCTCTTCGATCTTGAAGTTTTCGCCGATGATTTCTTTGACTTCCTCGATAGAAGCGCGTGCGGCGGCAATCCAGCCGCCTTCAACCGTCATGATCGATTGTTCGTCCTCGTCATGCTCGTCTTCGATATCGCCGACAACTTCCTCGATGATGTCTTCAATCGTGACGAGGCCGTAGGTGCCGCCGTATTCGTCGATCACCATGGCCATGTGAATGCGCGTCGCCTGCATTTTGACGAGCAGGTCAACGGCCGGCATCGACGGCGGCGCAAACAGCACGGGGCGAACGATGTTTGTCTCGGACAATTTTTCTTTCAGGTTGATTTTACCGGGCGAGGTATTCTCGCTGGTTTTTTGCAATGAGATGAAATCGTCTTCCTGCGCATTTGCCGTCAAATGGCCGAGAAAATCGCGGATGTGCACCATGCCGACCAGGTCGTCGAGTGTTTCATGATAAACGGGCAAGCGCGAATGACCGGCTTCTCGAAACGTGTTCAGAAGATCACCCGTCGTGACGTGATGCTCGACGGCAAGAATATCGGCGCGCGGCACCATCACATCTTCCACGCGGCGCTCACGCAATGAGAGAATATTGCTCAGCATCGAACGCTCCTGCGCGCTGAAAGCCGTGTCGCCCATCGTTTCGGAAAGGGCGTCTTCAAGATCGGCACGCGTGGAGTTGCGGGGGCGTCCTGCCAGCTGGCGAAGGAAATAGCCGATACGCCGCAACAGCGAGCCGTTCGACGGCGAATTTGATCCTGCGTCGCTCATGACCTCTTTATGGACTCCTCAGCCCTCTCTTCATAAGGATCAGGCACGCCTAATTCCAGAAGTATCTTGCGCTCCTGCGCTTCCATCGCCTCCGCCTCGGCGCTGATATCATGATCATGACCAAGAAGGTGCAGCAAGCCATGCACAAAGAGGTGAAGCGCATGATTCTGCAAGCTTTTTTGTTGCTCCTGCGCTTCGCGTTGCAGGGTTTCATACGACATGACGATGTCGCCGAGAAAACCCGCCGCGCGCGCCTGCGGCGCGGACGGGAAAGACAGCACGTTGGTCGGCATCGCCTTGCCGCGCCATTGCTCATTATAAAGCGCAATCTCGGCATCGTCGGCCAGCAGCAGGCTGACCTGCAGCGCCTGATTATCTAATTCCGTCTTTTTGAAAGTTTCAGTCGCCGCCTTTTCGAAAAGATTTTGCCATAGCGCTGCATCGCCCCAGAGGGACGAACTGCTGACAACATCAAGTTCGAAAGACGGCATGTTTGCCTAGCGCACCACCGGCGCAGGCGATTTGGCGTCATAGGCGCGTACGATTTTGGCAACGAGCTCATGACGCACCACGTCCGTATCCTTGAACGCGATGAAGCCGATGTCTTCGATGCCTTGCAGATAGTTCAGCGCCTGAACGAGGCCCGACACCTGCCCCGACGGCAAATCGATCTGGCTCGGGTCGCCGGTGATGATCATTTTCGAATTTTCGCCGATGCGCGTCAGGAACATTTTCATCTGCATTGCCGTCGTGTTCTGCGCTTCATCGAGAATGATGGCCGCATTCGTCAAAGTGCGTCCGCGCATGAAAGCGAGCGGCGCGACTTCGATGGTCTGCGTTTGCAAACCGCGCTCGACACGATCCGGCGGCATCATGTCGTAAAGAGCGTCATACAGCGGGCGCAGGTAGGGATCGACCTTTTCGCGCATGTCGCCGGGGAGGAAGCCGAGACGTTCACCTGCCTCCACTGCCGGGCGCGACAGGATGATGCGCTCGACCGTGCCGCGCTCCAGCAGCATCGCTGCATAAGCAACGGCGAGATAGGTTTTACCGGTACCGGCAGGGCCGCTTGCAAAAACCATTGTTTTTGAATCGAGCGTGCGGATGTAACTGTCCTGCGCTTTGGTGCGCGCGACCAATGTTTTGCGGCGCGTCGAGATCTGGCGGAATTCGCCGCCGCCTTTTGCTGTCGGCGGTGCTTCGAAAAGAACCCCTTGGTCAATAACTTGCCGGATCGTACCTTCGACATCGCCGATCGTGATCACCTGGCCGTTGCGCACGCGCACATACAGTTCATCGAGCACGCGCTTGGCTTTATCGACATTCGCCTGCGTCCCTTGCAGGTTGACGTGGTTGCCTGAAATATGCGCAACGATGCCGAATTTTTGCTCGATCAGGGCAATGTTCTGATCGAACTGGCCGAAAAGATTTCCGAGCAGGCGGTTGTTGTCATAGGTGAGCGTAAGATGAGCGTCACCGTCTTTGACCTGTTTTTCGGCATGTTTATCCTGCTTCAAATGTTTGCCTCCGCAAGCGCAGCCGGCTGTGGCTGCTTCGATACAAGTGTACCAGACAGGCTGTTGGTTCCAACATCGGTAACGATCACTTGGACGACCTGTCCCATCATTTCTGCGGGAGCGTCGGCATGGATCGGCTGCAGGTAGGGCGTGCGGCCGCCAAGCTGGCCTTCAAAGCGGCCGGTTTTTTCAAAAAGAACATCCAGCGTTTTACCGCGCAAGGATTCCTTGAAAGCGGTCTGCTGCTTCATGAGAAGCGCCTGCAAAGCGTGAAGCCGCTCCATCTTCAGGTTTTCGGGCAACTGCTCCATGCTTGCAGCGGGCGTGCCGGGGCGCGGCGAATAGCTGAACGTGAAGCTGGATGCATAGCCGACAGTTTCGACAAGCTGCAGCGTGTCCCTGAAATCGTCATCCGTTTCGCTCGGGAAGCCGACGATAAAGTCCGACGATAAGGCAAGATCGGGGCAATCGTTCTTCAGGCGCTCGATGATTTTCAGATAATCCGCCGCCGTGTGCTGGCGGTTCATCGCCTTCAAAATCTTGTCCGAACCGGATTGCACGGGTAGATTCAGATAAGGCATCACCTGCGGCAGGTCGCGATGAGCGGTGTAAAGGTCTTCATGCATGTCGCGCGGATGCGATGTCATGTAGCGCAGGCGCTTGATCTGCGGGATTTCGGCGAGCGCGAACAGCAGCCGCCCAAGATTCCATTCCGTACCGTCTGTGCCGATGCCGTGATAAGCATTCACATTCTGGCCGAGCAGGGTGAATTCACGCACGCCCTTGTCGGCAAGAAGTTTCGCTTCATCGATGATTTTTGCCGCGGGCCGCGAAAATTCCGCGCCGCGCGTATAGGGCACCACGCAGAAGGTACAGAACTTGTCACAACCTTCCTGAACAGTGAGGAAAGAGGTGACGGGTTTTGTTAAACCGATGCGCTGCGTGACGGCCGGCATCTGGTCGAACTTATCCTCGAGCGGAAATTCAGTCTCGATCGCGCGGCCCTTCTGGCGAAGCAGGTGCGGCAAGCGATGATAGCTTTGCGGGCCGACGACAAGATCGACCGCCGAGGCACGGCGCAGGATTTCTTTTCCTTCCGCCTGCGCAACACAGCCCGCGACACCGATTTTGACATCGACGCCTTCGGCCGCGCGTTCTTTTTTCATCACATCAAGACGGCCGATATCCGAATACATTTTTTCGGAGGCTTTTTCGCGGATGTGGCAGGTGTTCAAAAGAACCAGATCGGCTTTTTCCGGCGCGTCGGTTTCCGTATAGCCTTCGGCATTCAGGATATCCATCATCCGCGATGAATCGTAGACATTCATCTGGCAGCCATAGGTCTTGATAAAAACGCGCTTCATGCGGCCTTTGTAACCGCCCCGCGCATTTTTGAGAAGCTTTTATAACGCATCGCGCGGACAGCCTTTTCCACCTCCGCCGCCATCACTTTGCGGTCCGTCCCCGCGGGAAAAGACAAAACGTCGCCGAAGTGCACTTCAACCTCGATAGCGCCGAGTTTGAGAATATCGATCAGGTGCGGCACGAAATCCATGTCGCCATACCATGCGGCATACGGCTGGTTCATGCGGCCGATCGGCAGGCCATGCAGACCATGATAACGGATCATGGCGGGCTGGATATGAATGTTTTCATCCGGCCAACCCTGCATTGCCGCGCGTGCGGCACCAAGCAACGATGAGCGAAACGTCAGGACGCGGTTGCCGTCGCTGGTCGTGCCTTCGGGGAAAAGCACGACGGCATCACCCGAGCCAAGCCGCTGCGAAATTTCTTCCGACGCGGTGCGCGTCGCCGTGCGTTTGGTGCGGTCGACGAAAATCGTCCGTTGCAGTTTTGCGAGAAGCCCGAGCACCGGCCAGTTCACCACATCGCCGCGCGAGACGAACACGACACGCGTGAGGCTGCTGATCGCCGGAATGTCCAGCCATGAGACGTGATTGGAGCAGATGAGGAGCGGGCGCTGACGCGCGACCTTGCCAAAGCCGGTAACTTTCACACCAAGAAGCGGCAGGCCCACACGATGAAAAAACATCGGAATCAAGCGCATCGTCGGCAGCTCTAATTTGAGCGACAGCCATTGCAGCGGCACGAGGACGAGACCGAGCAGCGTCAAAACGCTCAAACGAAAAATGGGGCCGAACAGTTTCATCGCCGGCATGCTAGACGAGCTCGCGCGACATGAGAATAGCGTCACCGCCGCCCGACGGCGCATAATAATGCCCGCGCCGGCCCGTCTCGCGAAAGCCGAGCTTTTCATAAAGTTTCACAGCCGCGCGATTATTGCTCTCGACTTCAAGATGCATGTATCGCGCACCCTGCGCCATCGATTGCCCGAAACCGTGTCCCATCAGTTTTTCGCCGCAGCCGAGTTTTTGAAACGCGCGATGCGTTGCCAGCGTCAGCACTTCCGCTTCATCGGCCGCAAAACGCAGCAGCAGGAAGGCGATCAGCCGTCTGCCGATTTTCATGCCGTAGGCGGTATTGGTTGCCACGCCAAGCATGGTTTCGAAATCGCCACGCGACCATGGCCGTATAAAACTATTGGCATGAACTTCGGCGAGGGCTGCGGCATCCTGAAGCCGCAGGCGCGTAATGACACTGCGTTGCAATTGATATTTCCGGAAAAATCTCATGCGCGCTTCAGTAAAGCGCCCTGCTGCGGCAACGCATCCGGCGCGCGGATGTAAAGCGGAACCGCATCAAGCGGTTGCGCTTCAGCGCAGATGACCGCCTTTTCAAGATCGAGCGCCTTTACGGGCTGCACATTTTTATATTCCGCAAGAGCTTGTGCAAACAGGGCGGGATAAACAACAATCTGCCCGGCTTCCTTAAAAACAGGCGGCAGCGCTTCAAGCCTGACCAACATCGGCGCGCCTTGTGGTTTCAGGTCTGATGAAAACAGCTGCGCATAGGCTTCGCTTTTATGCGCATCGATCACAGCCAGCACGGATTTATTTTTATCGGCCGCGCTTGCCGCAAGCAGCTGCAGCGTACTAATGCCGACAAGTTCGACATTCTGCGCCATCCGTACCGCACGCGCAGCCGCGATGCCACTGCGGATGCCGGTAAATACACCCGGCCCGACCGTAACAATGATTTTTTGAACATCGCGCCATGAACGTTGTGCTTTTTTCAAGACATCTTCAAGCACCGGCAATAACACTTCAGCCTGCCCGCGCTCGCCCGTTTGCGATGCTTGCGCAAGGCACACATCGTTTTCGAACAGTGCAGCCTGCGCGCAATGAAGAGCCGTGTCGAGGATGAGGGTTGTCATTTTTATGTTGTCATTCTGAGGCGCAGCGCGCCAGCGCGAAGTCGAAGAATCTCAAGCCGAGATCCTTCACTGCGTTCAGGATGACATTTGAATAATGCATCTCAACCACCAACATTATAAGCCGCGAGTGCAGCCGCGTTGACGATATCGGTATCCTTAGCGTTCATGCGCACCATTTGGATCGGCTTGCTGAGGCCCACAAGAATAGGACCGATCACAGTGGCATTGCCGAGCACCTGCGTCATTTTAATCGCAGCCGACGCCGCATGGAATGTCGGCATGACCAGCACATTCGCCGGACCGGACAGGCGGCAGAACGGATAGTTCTGCTGCATCAGATCGTAATCGAGCGCGACATCTGCTGCCATTTCGCCATCGTACTCAAACTTGACGCGCCGCTGGTCGAGCAGCGCCATCGCATCCTGAATGACCGGCGTGCGTTCCGTCTGCGGATGGCCGAACGACGAGAAAGCCACAAACGCCACACGCGGCTCATAGCCGAGGCGCCGCGCCATTTCGGCAGCTTCCACTGCGATGTCTGCCAGTTCTTTGGCATTCGGCTGCTCGTTCATCAGCGTGTCGGCGATGATCACCGTGCGCCCGCGCGCGAGAAGAAGCGTTGCACCGATGAGGCGATGGCCCGGCTTGGTATCGACAACGCGCAGCACCTGCTGCAACGCGATTGATGTTTTACGCGTGATGCCCGTCACCATTGCATCGGCATCGTCCATCGCCAGAAGCGAAGCCGCGAATACGTTACGGTCGGTATTGACGAGACGCTGCGCATCGCGGCGCAAAAATCCTTTGCGCTGCAAACGCGCATAGAGGAATTCGGTGTAAATTTCGTTGCGCTTAGAGAGGCGCGCGTTCGTCACCTCGATACCGTCGTCTTTCAGGTTGATGCCCAGCTCTTCCGCTTTCGCCTGCACGCGGTCTTCGCGGCCGACGAGAATGGCGGGACCAAGCCCGCTCGCGACGTAAGAATGCGCGGCGCGGATGATCTGCTCTTCCTCGCCTTCGGCAAACACGACACGCTTCGGCTTGCGGCGTACCTGTTCGAACACGCGCTGGAATGTCGCGGCGATCGGGTCACGACGCGACGTGAGTTCGACGACGTATTTAGCCATGTCCTCGATCGGGCGGCGCGCGACGCCGCTATCGGCAGCTGCTTTGGCAACGGCGGGCGGGATCGCGGAAATCAGGCGCGGATCGAACGGTACCGGAATAATATATTGCGGGCCGAAACGGGGGCGGAAGCCTTCGTAAGCGGCAGCCACTTCATCCGGCACGTCTTCGCGCGCAAGCGCCGCCAGCGCTTCAGCGGCGGCAATTTTCATTGCGTCATTAATTTGCCGTGCGCGCACATCGAGCGCACCGCGGAAAATATACGGAAAGCCCAGAACGTTGTTGACCTGGTTCGGGTAATCGGAGCGGCCGGTGGCGACAATGGCATCGTCGCGCACTTCGGCCACTTCTTCCGGCGTGATTTCCGGATCGGGATTGGCCATCGCGAAAATGATCGGGTTTTTTGCCATGCTGGCGATCATGTCTTTATTGATCGCGCCTTTTACCGAAAGGCCGAGAAAAACATCCGCGCCTTTCATGGCCTCAGCGAGTGTGCGCTTGTCCGTCTTCACGGCATGTGCGGACTTCCACTGGTTCATGCCCTCCTTGCGGCCCTGATAGACGATGCCTTTGGTATCGCAAAGAATGACGTTTTCGTGCTTCACGCCCATCGCTTTCACGAGCTCGATACAGGCGATGCCTGCCGCGCCCGCGCCATTGGTGACAATCTTGAGATCTGACAGCTTGCGATTCGTCAGCAGCGCTGCGTTCATCAAACCTGCCGCCGTAATGATGGCCGTGCCGTGCTGATCGTCATGGAAAACGGGAATATCCATCACCTCGCGCAAACGCTGTTCGATGATGAAACATTCCGGCGCCTTGATGTCCTCCAGATTGATGCCGCCAAACGACGGGCCGAGAAAGCGCACGCAGTTGACGAATTCATCGGCGTCTTCGGTTGCGACTTCGAGATCGATTGAATCGACATCGGCAAAGCGCTTGAAGAGAACGGCCTTGCCTTCCATCACCGGCTTGCTTGCCAGCGCGCCAAGATTACCGAGCCCGAGAATGGCCGTGCCGTTTGAAATCACGGCAACCATATTGCCGCGCGTCGTGTAATCGAACGCCGCGTCCGGGTTTTCGGCGATGGCCTTGACGGGAACCGCCACACCGGGGCTGTAAGCCAAAGATAAGTCGCGCTGCGTCGCCATCGGTTTCGTTGGCGTGACTTCCAGTTTACCGGGGCGGCCGCGCGCATGGAAATCGAGCGCTTCCTGATCGGTGATAACGGGACGCTTACGGCGCGGCTGTTCTGGTTTCTGGTTCATGCCCTACGCCTAAACCAACCACGCCAGAAGACAAGCTTTTGTGATATTTCCTTTACGTTCCCGCGCCGGTTAAGTATAATGTGAATATTGGAAGAATTTGATTAGCTTTTGAATTGTTTTGCGTAAAATTTAAACAGAATGCGGAAAAACGTACCATGAGTTTCCTCGCGCCCGTTTCAGGCCTGCAACCTGCTTTTTCTCCGCTTCAAAACAATTTTTCTTCTTTTCTTGGCCAGCGCAACGTTATTGATCTCAGCCCCGGCAGCAATACTGTCAAATCGAACGTCTGTCTCGAAGACTGGCTTGTCAATCGCAGCTTGAAAAAAGATTCCGTTCCTTTCGACCAGATTGTTCTTTCAGCCTCGGAAAACGGCGATGGCGATATTCCGGCATTCAGAGAACTCGATAAAGGCGTGCTGACTTTTGAAAACGGTGGCCATCTTCACCTGTCGGTTATCATTGAATATGCGCGCGAGCTCGGCATTCTGGGTCCCGAAGGACGGCTTGTCCTTAATCTCAACGTCAAAAAAGACAGTGCCGTTTATCAGGCGATTCAAAAGGCGGCCAAGGAAACCAAGGCCGAAATCGTTACCTTGGACGATGAAGGCACAAAAGGCGTTTTCGTTTTCGGAGCTCAAGATGTCACGGCAGATGCTGAAGGCGAAATTCAGTCATCGAGCAGTGGCGCTTATGCCGGTTACGTTGCGGGCAAGCGCTAAAACATTAAAATTATAATTTTTATTGGGCGGAGCTGATTTCCTTTGCTAAAAGCGGAAGATGACCTCTGCCCAGACTGTCCTTTTTTCCGGTTTCAATGACAAGGATGACGCCGTCACCCCGGCGATGGCACAATATATCGAGATCAAGAACGCCAATCCCGATTGCCTGATCTTCTACCGCATGGGCGATTTTTACGAGCTGTTCTTCGAGGACGCTGAAATTGCCTCACGCGCTTTGGGCATTGCACTGACGAAGCGCGGCAAGATGAAGGGCGAGGATATCCCGCTTGCGGGCGTTCCGGTGTCGGCGGCCGATGATTACCTGCAAAAGCTGATCGCGCTTGGTCATCGCATCGCGGTGTGCGAGCAAATGGAAGATCCGGCCGAAGCCAAGAAGCGCGGCCATAAAGCCGTGGTGCGCCGCGATGTGGTGCGGCTTGTGACACCCGGCACGGTAACAGAAGAAAAGCTGCTTGACCGTTCGGAATCGTCATTCCTTCTTTCTCTTACCCGCATCGGCAGCAATGAGGAAGCGATTTACGGCCTTGCATGGATCGACCTCTCGACCGGCGAGTTCCGCGTTTGCGAAACGACATTCAAAAATCTCGGCGCCGATCTTGCGCGCATCAGCCCGAAAGAAATTCTTCTTTCCGACACGCTTTACGATGATAAAGATTTGCGCGCCGTTCTGGATATCAAAACAGCACTCACGCCGCTGCCGTCAGCCTTAAGCGATTCAACATCTGCAGAGCGCCGCATTACATCGTTCTTCAACATCCAGACGCTTGAAAGTTTCGGCCGCTTCACCCGCGCGGAACTTGCCGCCGCCGGACTCATTCTCTCTTATGTCGAGCGCACACAGCGCGGCGCGAAAACAAGTTTATCTCCTCCACAAAGAGACGAGCGTACGCAATTTCTCGATATCGACCCCGCCGCGCGCAGCAATCTCGAACTGACGCGCACACTGTCGGGTGAGAAAAAGGGCTCGCTGCTTTTCCATATCGATTGCACACATACCGCCGCAGGCAGTCGCCTTCTGTCGCAAACTCTGTGCGCACCGCTGACGGATCCGGAACTGATCAACCACCGCCTCGATGCTGTTGAAGCGCTGATTGAGGACGAGCCGTTGCGGCAGCGCCTGCGCGAGACATTCAAACGCATTCCCGACATGGTGCGCGCCCTGTCGCGCCTTGCGCTGAACCGCGCCGGTCCGCGCGATCTTGGCCAGATGCGTGATGCGCTGTCCGCCACAGAGGCCTTGAAATGCCTGTTTGATGCGAACAGTTTTTCCGAACTGCCGCTGATTGAAGAAGCGGCACAAAATCTGTCTGCGCCTCCTGCATCTTTGCAGGAAACGTTAAGCGCTGCGCTGAAAACAGACTTGCCGCTTTATGTGCGTGACAGCGGTTTCGTGTCGGATAATTATTCGCAAGAATTGGACGAATTGCGCGCCTATCGCGACGATGCGCAAAAACTCATTCTCGACCTGCAGCAGAATTATATGTCGCAGACCGGCATCAAGACGCTGAAGATCAAGCACAACAATATTCTCGGCTATTTCATTGAAACCGGCGCGCAGTTTGAAGATCGCTTACGTTCCGAACCGCTCAACCGTACATTCATTCACCGACAGACGCTGGCGTCGCAGTCGCGCTTCTCGACGGCAGAGCTCAACGACATCCAGTCACGCATTTTCGGCGCGGCGGACAAGGCGCAAATTCTGGAAGAAAAAATCTTCGACGATTTGCGCGCGCAAATCCTGAAACATGAAACAGAACTGAAAAGCGCATCGCAGGCAATCGCAACGCTCGATGTGCTTGCAGCCTTAGCCGAACTTGCCGCACAACAAAATTGGGCACGTCCGATTGTTGACAATTCGCTGAGTTTCAAGATTGAAGGCGGGCGGCATCTTGTCGTCGAAGCAGCTTTGAGAGAAGCGCATACCGCGCCCTTCATCGCAAATGACTGCAACCTGTCAGACAGCACGATCTGGTTGCTGACCGGCCCGAACATGGCGGGTAAGTCGACCTTCCTGCGCCAGAACGCCGTGATTGCGATCCTCGCGCAGATGGGCTCTTTCGTTCCCGCCAAATCTGCGCATATCGGCGTGATCGACAAGCTTTACAGCCGCGTCGGCGCGGCGGACGATCTGGCGCGCGGGCGCTCCACCTTTATGGTTGAAATGGTCGAGACGGCGGCGATCCTCAACCAGTCGACCGAACGCTCGCTGGTCATTCTCGACGAGATCGGCCGTGGCACGGCAACTTTTGATGGTCTCTCCATCGCATGGGCAACGATTGAACATTTGCACGAAGCGAATAAATGCCGCGCGCTGTTCGCCACACATTTTCATGAGCTGACGGCGCTGGAGCAAAAGCTCGTGCGCCTCAACACTATGACCATGCAGGTGAAGGAATGGGAAGGCGATGTCGTGTTCCTGCACCAGATCGGCGCCGGTGTGGCGAGCGGTTCTTACGGACTGCAGGTGGCAAAACTGGCCGGCCTGCCTGCTGCCGTGATTGCAAGAGCGCGCGACATCTTTACAGAACTTGAAACGCAGGATCGCGCGCCGAAAGCAAAGAAACTTGCCGACGGGCTCGCCGCTTACGAAACACAGGCCAAGCCTGCCAGAAAAGATCCTGCTCTTGCTTTGCTCGAAACTGTTGACCCGGATGCGCTGACGCCCAAGCAGGCACTGGAAACTCTTTACAAATTGAAGCAGGCTGGCAAAGCGAACATTTAAAGCGCCGCAACTTATAACTGGATCAACATGAGCATCGTCAAAAACGTCCTGAATGTCGGCCTTGCGACAGCCGCCAGCCGCGTGCTGGGATTTGTCCGCGACGTGCTGGCCGCCTCAACGCTTGGCGCCGGGCCTGTGGCCGATGCGTTCTTCGTTGCCTTCCGCCTGCCGAATTTATTCCGCCGCCTGTTTGCCGAAGGCGCTTTCAACTCCGCTTTCGTGCCGCTTTACGCAAAAAAAGTCGGCAATGAAGGCGCGGTGGAAGCAAAAACATTCGCCGAAGAAGTGCTCGCCATCATGTTCTGGTCACTGGCGATTTTTTCCGCGGTGATGATGCTGATGATGCCTTGGCTAGTCGATGTGCTGGCCCCCGGCTTCACCGATGATCCTGCAAAATTTGATCTCACTGTCAGCTACACGCGCATTTGTTTTCCATATCTGCTGTGCATGTCCGTGCTTGCGGTGCTGGCTGGCGTCTTGAACAGCAACGGCAAGTTCGGCTTTGCAGCATGGGCACCACTCCTGCTGAACACGATCTTGAGCGGCGCACTTATTCTTGCCGGCGCGCTCGGCTTTGCCGGAACGCCGACAGCGGGACTTTATCTGTCATGGGCAGTGTTCATTGCCGGTTTTGCGCAGGTCGGCCTTCTCGTATTTATTTTAATACATTTGAAACTGAGCCTTCGCCTCCGCAGGCCGCGCATGACGCCGGGCGTAAAGCGCATGCTGCTGCTGGGCGTTCCGGGCATCATTGCAGGCGGCGTCACACAGATCAACCTCGTCATCGGTACCATGATTGCCTCGACAATGGCCGCGGCGGTGTCGTGGCTTTATTATGCCGACCGCATTTACCAGTTTCCGCTCGGCATGGTGGGTGTCGCGATCGGTGTTGTCTTGTTACCTGAACTGTCGCGCCAGCTGAAAAAGGGCGATGCGCATATTCTGTCGACACAGAACCGCGCCATGGAATTTTCTATGCTGCTGACGCTGCCCGCAGCTGTCGCATTGATTGCCGTACCGCACAGCCTGATCGCGGGGCTGTTCGAGCGCGGCGCTTTTACGGCAACCGATACGCTGGTTGTCGGAAATATTCTTGCGGCCTTTGGGTTTGGCCTGCCTGCTTTCGTGCTGATCAAAATCCTCTCGCCCGCTTTCTTCGCGCGCGAAGACACGAAAACGCCGATGATGATCGCTTTTTTCAGCACCGGCGTGAACATCATCGTCTCGCTGCTGCTGTTTCCGCAGTTCGGCAATTTTCTTGGCTGGATTATTACAAGTACCGCTTCTGTTTTAGACAGTATTTTCGCCACCAGCCTGAATGCAAAAGCCGCAACACTGGCGGCATCGGCAATGGCGTGGGCGGATGCGCTGCCCATTCCCCACCTCGGCCCGGTCGGCATTGCGATTGCCACCGTCATCGCCGGATGGATGGATGCGCTTTATCTTCTGATTGTGCTGTGCTGGCGCGGACATTTTCAATTCGACAGGCTGCTTGTGATGCGTCTTGGCGCGATCATGGCAGCCAGCATCCTGATGGGCGCGGCGCTGATGTGGGGCGATCATTATGCTTCGCCTTATATGGGCAGCGCCAACAGCCTTGGCATCAAATTCGTTGCCCTGCTGTTGCTGTGCGGTGCAGGCTTCCTGATTTACGCCGTCTGCGTTTATATGCTTGGCGGCGTCGATCGCGCAGCCATCAGCGATTTCCTCAAAAAAAGGAAAATCCGCAAAGGCGAAGCACCGCCCGCGATGGACGCCTAAAACGCCTCTTGCATCCGGCGCGAGGCTTGGCGATAAGCGCTGTCATGACACAGCAGCGCGTTCTTTCCGGCATGCAGCCGACCGGCAATCTCCACCTTGGCAACTATCTTGGCGCCATGGTGAACTGGGTGAAACTGCAGCAAAGCCATGAGTGCCTGTACTGCATCGTCGATATGCATGCGATCACGGTGCCGCAAGACCCCGCTGAACTGGAAAAAGCCATTCGTGAAGTGGCGGCCGCTTACATCGCCTGCGGCATCGATGCGAAAAAGCACGTCATTTTTAACCAGAGCCGCGTGTCCGCACATGCGGAACTGTCGTGGATCCTGAATTGCACGGCCCGTCTCGGCTGGCTCAACCGCATGACGCAGTTCAAGGAAAAAGCCGGCAAGGACAAGGAAAACGCCTCGATCGGCCTCTACACTTATCCAGTCCTGATGGCGGCCGACATTCTCACCTATCAGGCAACGCATGTGCCAGTCGGCGAAGACCAGAAACAGCATCTCGAACTGGCGCGCGATATCGCGCAAAAATTCAACAATGATTATGCAGCGCGCATTGCTTCTCTTGAATTGCCTGCCGAATTTTTTCCGCAACCTGAACCATTGATCACCGGACCCGTGCCGCGCGTAATGTCGCTTCGCGACGGCACCAAGAAAATGTCGAAATCGGACGCCTCCGACAATTCGCGCATCAATCTCACAGACAGTGCCGATATGATTGCGCAGAAAATCCGCAAGGCGAAAACGGATACCGAGCCACTTCCAAGTGAAACGGCAGGCCTTGTGGGCCGTCCTGAAGCGGAAAATCTTGTCGCGATTTTTGCAGCCCTTTCGGACCGCAGCAAGGATGATGTCTTAAAAGAATTCGGCGGCGGACAGTTCTCGAGCTTCAACAACGCGCTGGCAGATATTGCCGTTGCAAAACTGTCGCCGATTACGAATGAGATGCAGCGCCTGAAGTCCGACCCTGCGATGATCGATGCCGTTTTAAAAGACGGCGCCGAACGTGCGCGTGCGATCGCTATGCCGATCCTGGCGAAAGCCAAACAGATTGTCGGCTTTTTATAAAACTACTTATCCTGCTTTATGTGCCGCTGCGTATATATTAAATACTCACTGAATTCGGGTTTATCACTAAGATGAGACACAATGTTGATGGATTTTTTGTTCTGCTGGTCATAATTTATCAGCAGAATATCCCGCTGCTTCCCAAGCGGTTCTTTTAAAACCTGCCCTGCAGGTGAATTTTCCTTAAAGTGAGCGTATTGATTGATCCGCACGGACGTGCCGATTTCCTCACCTTTGAGAATTGTAAAGGCGAGATAGTTTCGTTCCTTTATACCGTCAGGCGCAATTCCGCCTGCAATCGATTTGTCTGAAACAAAATCAGCAGAAAATTCGAGCGTGTCATTGTCGTATAATTTTACGAAGCCATATTTTTCTTTCTGCAAAGCCTTTTTATCCAAATGCTTTGTGCTGCCATCCTTTTTATTGAGTTTGGCATAAAAATCGACGATCTGCGTTCTATCAAAATAACTGGACTTCTTCCGGTCCGCATCCGTCGGACTTTTTGGCGGCGCGATATAATACAATACAGTGCTAAATTCATCGGCTATGCCATTTCCGTCAATATCGTAATCTTTCAACGTAATGGTGTAAGTCTGCGTCTTGTCGACTGGCATGCATGCCTCCTGGAATAGCCTTGATTGTAAAATATCTTCGCTTATATCCTATATTCAAAGGAATTCTAAGCTTAAATGTTCATCGAAACCGAGCCGACCCCGAACCCCGCGACGCTGAAATTCCTGCCCGGCCGCGCCGTGCTGCCCGATACGACACGTGATTTTCGCAGCGCCGACGAGGCCCATGTTTCGCCACTCGCGAGCGCGCTGTTTGAAATCAGCGGGGTTAATGGGGTTTATCTCGGTTCCGATTTTATCACCGTGACAAAAACAGGCAGCGACGAATGGCAGCACCTGAAGCCTGCCATTCTCGGCACGATCATGGACCATTACCTGTCCGGCCAGCCGATGCTGAACGAAAATGCCGCGCCTGAAGAAAGCGGCGAAGAATTTTTTAATGAAAAAGATGCCGACACTGTCGCGACCATCAAAGAACTTCTTGAAACGCGTATCCGCCCCGCCGTTGCGGGCGACGGTGGTGACATTACCTTCAAGGGCTACCGCGACGGGATTGTTTATCTCACCATGCGCGGCGCCTGTGCGGGTTGCCCGTCATCGACCATGACGTTGAAACACGGCATCGAAAACCTGCTGCGGCATTTCCTGCCCGACGTGCAGGGCGTGGAAGCGGCTTAAGGCATTTCTTTTTCGGCGTAACGCGTCGCATCCGCGCCAAAATAACCGATATATTTTTCGGAAATTTTCGAGACAGGCAAAATCATCAGCACATCGATCGTATTGAACTGCTTGTCGATGACAGCGCCCTTGCCGATCATGGCGCCGATACGCAGGTAACCTTTCATCAGCGGCGGCATGCAAAGAAGCGCCTTTTTGACGTCGATCGTATCTTTTTCAAGAATGTTCATATCGACACAGATTTCAGGAATAGCGGAAGCCTGCCATTCATCATCCTTGGTGTGAAAATGATGAAGATATGACAGCGCCAACGCATGTTTTTTGACATCCGTGCCCTCAAAGGACGCACAGCCGATGAGCACATCCATTTTATGCGCGAGAATATAACTCCACACACCATGCCATAAAAGCTCGACGGTTTTTTTGGTGCGGTAAGGTTTTAGAACGCAGGACCGGCCAAGCTCGAGAAAGCGCAGGCTTGCATGGCGGCGAAGCAGCGGCGCGATATCGAATTCGTCCTGACTATAAAAGCCGCTGGTTTTTTCCGCGACGTCCTGCCTCAGCAAACGATATGTGCCGACAACCTTGGCGCGGCGCGGTTTCAGACGGCTGGTTTTCTCCGGCTTATGGTCGATAACGAGGACATGATCGCAAAACGGATCCAGCCTGTCGCTGTCGCGGCGCAGAAGTTTTGTGCCGACACTCGCCTTGGCATCCATCTCTTTATAGAAAACCTTGTAACGCAGCGTTTGCGCCTTGCGGATTTCGGACGCATTGCGTGCAAGACGCACTTCAAGATTGCCGAGACGGCCCAGCGTTTCTATTTTTTCAGAATTTTGATTAGTTTTCTTCGATCTCAGCCAGCTTTTCGCTGAATGCAATTTTTTCCGCGGCGCAGAAATACCCATATCACCGGCCTGGTTTGATGAGTTGCGAAAAAATCTTATCATGATTGCATCCGAAAATCACATCACATTATGCGGCGCGGCGGCGGCTGTCTTGATGAAGACGATAAGACAGTGCTTCGGCAAGATGAAGTTTCGATGCAGTTTCACTTTCCTCAAGGTCGGCCAGCGTTCTGGCAACGCGCATCACGCGCGTCAGCCCGCGCGCGGACAAATGCATTTTTTCGGCGGCTTCATAAAGAAGCTTTTGCGAGTCACTATCGAAAGCGCAGACCTCTTCAAGAATATTTTGCGGCGCATGCGTGTTGAGACGAATGTTTTTCAGACCAAGATTTGCATAACGTGCAATCTGCCGCTGCCGCGCCGCTTCAACACGTGTGAGTACATCAGCCGAACTTTCACGCGCCCGCGCCGTCAGCATGTCGCTGGCGCTGACCGCCGGCACATCGATGAACAGATCCATGCGGTCGAGAAACGGGCCGGAAATGCGGCTTTGATATTCGGTATCGCAATTCTTGCCACGGCGGCAGGCATATCCCGGCTCCCCGAAATGCCCGCAACGGCACGGGTTCATCGCCGCGACCAGCTGAAACTTTGCCGGATAGGCGACGCGGTAATTGGCGCGCGTGATGATCGCCTCACCCGTTTCCAGCGGCTGGCGCAGGGCATCGAGCACGCTCGGCTGGAATTCCGGCAGTTCGTCAAGAAACAGAACGCCATGATGCGCCAATGAAACTTCACCCGGCTTTGCGCGCAGGCCGCCGCCAACAAGGGACGGCATCGACGCCGAATGATGCGGCGAGCGGAACGGCCGCGCGGATGATAACGCGCCGTCAGCCAGTTCACCCGCGATTGATGCGATCATCGAAATTTCTAAAAGTTCCTGCGCAGACAGCGCGGGCAAGATCGACGGAAGCCGCGACGCCAGCATCGATTTGCCCGCACCCGGTGGACCGGACATCAACATATTATGCCCGCCCGCGGCTGCGACTTCCAAAGCGCGGCGCGCGCTTTCCTGGCCCCGCACATCGCGCAGGTCCGGCAGCATTGCATCGCGCTGGTGCACGGCCGGTTTCGGTTTCGACAGAACCTGCGTGCCCTGAAAATGATTCACAAGCGCGATCAAATTCGGCGCAGCAAGAATATCCATTTCATCGCCCGCCCATGCCGCTTCCGGACCACAGACGTGCGGACAGATGAGAGACTTGTCATGCGCGTTCGCAGCAACCGCGGCAGGTAGTACACCGGTGACGGCCGTGATCGAACCGTCGAGCGCAAGCTCGCCCAGCACGACATGATTGTTGATCGCATCTTCCGGGATCGCGCCCATCGCCGCCATCAGGCCAAGCGCGATCGGCAAATCGAAATGGCTGCCTTCTTTCGGGAGGTCAGCGGGTGCGAGGTTGACGGTGATGCGTTTGGCCGGAAGCGACAGTCCGGATGCATAGAGCGCGGATCGCACACGCTCGCGCGATTCACCAACAGCCTTGTCTGGCAGGCCGACGATGTTGAACGCCACCAGTCCGGGCGTGATGTGCACTTGCACATCCACCAGCCGCG
>JAZKID010000051.1:18109-19258 GCA_040385045.1 Pseudomonadota bacterium
ACTGTTGTGACGCGCGCGACCATATAATCTATTTTTTATTTTTTTCGTAAGCGTCGAGGTAGATTTTACTATCGGACTTTAATTCTTCAGCCCATTTTTCCTTGAAATTATCATCAAATGTTTCATTATAAAGCTTCAAGATTTCTTCTTTTTGTTGTGGCAAAATCAATGCTGCTGTCTGCAACGACAATGCTGAAATATATCTGTTAAGCTCACTGCAAGCTGGCCCTTTTTCCAAAAACCAATTTTTTTTCCTGTTCAGCTCATCAATTTTCCAAGAAAGATTTACAGTGTCTGAGCTCCAGCTACTTTGTAATCTCGCTTTTTCTTGTTCATCTTTTTGATCGGCTGACTGCAACGTGTATCTTAAGAATTCAGCACAACCATTGATGATTTCCGTAATTCTGTTTTCGATATTAGGAATTTTGATGATTTCGTTTTTTAGTTGAGGAGTCAGGCTTTCCAGAAGAAAGCGCGTGCCGCCTAAAGCCGTTACAGGCGATGACATTAATTTAGATCTTGAAACATTGCCAACAAAGCCGGTCATAGGTGCCTCCATTAAAACCGTCCTAGCATAATCTTGGGTGCCGCCAAAGACTTAAACATTGGTTTTTTTCTCAATTGCCTCCCAGATAACAGCCGCCGGATCAGCCCCACCGAGACGGGCAATCGCGCGCAGGCCCGTCGGCGAGGTCACGTTGATTTCAGTCAGATAACCGTCAATGACATCGATGCCGACAAAGATGAGGCCGCGCGCACGAAGTTCCGGCCCCAGCGCTTCGCAGATTTCCTGTTCACGCTTACTGAGATCGGACAAGACAGGCGTACCGCCGCGCACCATGTTGGAGCGGATATCGTTTTCAGCCGGAACGCGGTTCACCGCACCTGCAAAAACACCGTCGGCAAGAATGATGCGCTTGTCGCCGTGCTTTACCTCAGGCAAAAAGCGCTGCACCACCCACGGCTCCTTGAACATGGTGCTGAACAGATCATAGAGCGATCCAAAATTCGCATCGGTCTTACCGACGTGAAAAACAGCCGCGCCGCCATTGCCATGCAGCGGTTTCATCACCACATCGCCATGCTCGCGGCGGAACGCTTCGATCTCGACGCGCGTCTTACAATAATCCATCTTGTTGAGATCGCTTC
>JAZKID010000051.1:19268-20836 GCA_040385045.1 Pseudomonadota bacterium
CGATCTCGACGCGCGAGCGGGTGATCAAGGTTTCCGGCATGAACTCCTGAAAATTCATCACGAATAGTTTTTCAGGACAATCGCGCACCGATTTCGGATCGTTCACCACCAGCGTTTTCGGATGAATGCGCTCTAACAAATATGTCGTCGTGATATAGGCGACATCGAAGGGCGGGTCCTGTCGCAGCAGAACGACATCCATGGCTGCGAGCTCGATGCGTTGCATGTCGCCAAGTTTGAAGTGATCGCCTTTCACATCTTGCACATTTAAACTTTGCACATCGGCGAGCACGGCGTCGCCTTTCAGGCTCAGTCTGTCCGGCGTGTAATAACAGAGTTCGTGACCGCGCTGTTGTGCCTCCAGCAGCAGGGCGAAGGTGGAATCGCCCGCGATGTTGATGCGCTCGATCGGGTCCATCTGTACGGCAACACGTAATTTCATTCAAACCTCAGGCAGAAAAAGCGTTGGCAATATGTTTCGGGAAACGGCCCGGCGCCGACAACACCACGTCGCAGCGCGTATGCAGATGGCTATAGCGCGGATGGCGCGCCAGCCACCAGTAAAAAGCATCCATGATCCGCTGCTGCTGCATGCCGCTCACAGCTTCATTCGCAGCCTCAATATGTGCGCGGTTTTTCACCTCGACAAGAACGAGCTGCTGCCCGCGCCGTACGATCAGGTCGATCTCGCCGCGTGGTGTTTTTGCACGCCGGGCTAAGGGCCAGTAGCCTTTGAAAAGTAACAGCAGCAAGGCTGCCGTTTCCGCCTTGCGGCCCTGCTGCTCGGCGCGCTGGCGGCGATTTTTCATCAGGATTTGTCTTTCAGACGCAAGGCTTCGGCATACACATCGCGCCGCGGCAGACCGGTTTTTTTCGTCACATCTGCGACGGCTTCTTTCAGTGAGGATTTTTTCAGCGCAGTTTGCAGCAGCGGCACGATATCGACCTGCACGGCATTTTCTTTTGCAGCACCGATGACGATAACGATTTCGCCCTTGGTCTTTTCAGCGGCAAATTTTGCAGCAAGCGTGGCAAGATCATCGCGCACGATTGTCTCGTGCAGTTTTGTCAGCTCGCGGCACACAGCCGCATCGCGCAGCCCGAGAATATCCGCCATGTCGGTCAGGCAATCGCCAAGGCGCGGCGCCGTTTCATAAAACACCAGCGCGCCGGGGATAGCGGCGGCCTCGCTTAAAGCTTTTCGCCGCGCGGTCTGTTTCGGCGGGAGGAAACCCATAAAATGAAATTGTGCGGCCGGTAGCCCTGCCGCCACAAGTGCCGATAATAATGCCGATGCGCCGGGATAGGGCGTGACGGAAAGACCCGCGGCAACGGCCGCCTGCACGAGCTCCGCGCCGGGGTCCGACAGCAAAGGCGTGCCCGCGTCCGATACCAGCGCGATTGCTTCGCCGTTCTTTATATATGAGAGCAGCCGTTCGCCGCGCTCACGCATGTTATGTTCATGATAGGCAATCATCGGCTTTTTGATGCCGTAGCGGTTCAGCAGCTTTGCCGTAACGCGCGTATCTTCGCAGGCGATACGGTCGGCACCCGCCAGTGCTTTCAGC
>JAZKID010000051.1:20846-21090 GCA_040385045.1 Pseudomonadota bacterium
TCAGCGCGCGCAATGTGATGTCTTCGAGATGCCCGATCGGCGTCGCGACGATATGCAGGCCGGCGGGCAAAGGCACAGATTCGATCACCTGTCCGACCAGCATAAAGGCGCGGGCCTTTGTCTTCGCCTTTGTTTCGCCTGAAGATTTCGTATCCTGCGCCATAACCCTTTTTCGCATGGCCCAAACCGTGCTATCAACTAAATAAACCACCTGCCCGGAGCCAGACGTGATTCATTTCATTCA